>JAHBAQ020000093.1 GCA_018500045.2 Candidatus Shapirobacteria bacterium
AAATCTTAAGATTTTTATTCACAATAGAGACTTGGTTTTAAAGAAATTTTAGCCTTCAAAATATTAATTGATATCAAAACTTTTTAGCTGAAAGATGAAATTAATAACCAAACCAACATACCCAAACAAAAACTAAAGACACTTAAATACTTGTTATATTTTTTAATAAGTATTTTTACATCAATATCCTTATAGTTAAGATAACTTCTAAATAGTTCGTTATTAACAAATATTTTCAACTTTTCAGTTAAATATAGAGCCAATAATGTAACAATTAAAAAATCAAGTACAATCTTTAAAAAATACGTTTTTGTTAAATAAATTAAAAAACCTAATAGTGTTACTATTTGGATTATATTAGGTATTTCCAATCTCAAGAAACCATAAAAACTACGTAAATACATTGATTTTTTCTTTTTTCTAAATTTCATTTAATTATTTAAGATAAAACATTTACTATCAATATTTTCTCACTTATTTAGTGTAAATCTTACAGGACTAATTTTATAAAAGTCACTAAAAATTAGCTAATCAAATTTACCAATACTTTAGGGATAAACAAAATTCACATCTATTACAGAACGGAATGTTCGCTGTTACAGGGGATAGTTATGCGATTTTTATCAATAGGTTAGGGTAAAAATAGGGAGAACGGACACCTTGGGGTGTCCACAAGTGTTGCTCTGCATGGATTCGAACCACAATTAGTCGGTTCAGAGCCGACTGTCCTACCATTAGACGACAGAGCATCGTATCTTTCAAAACTCGGCTCTTAGTCCATTTAGGGACGATGGGGTATTAAGCCTAGTAAAGACCACTTATTATACGACAAATGATATAATTAAAGCTAATGCAAACTATAGAACAATTAATTCAAGAATTAAAACTTACTCCTGAACAAGCCGAAGGAGTCAAACAATATATGAACAGCCTTTTAGTTGAACTTCTTGAAAGCATCAAACAAGATCACATCAACAATTTTGACGAAACTATCAATAATCTTCGAAATAATTAATTTATAGAGTATACCTTGGTTTTTCTCGTCCAATACTTGTCGGTTCTCCGTGGCCCGAATACACATCAGTTTCTTCCGGTAGTTCCATCAATTTTTTTAAACTTACAAAAATTTTCTTAGTCGAGCCATATTTAAAATCCGTCCTACCTCGCAAATCTTTAAATAAAGTGTCACCGGAAAATAATAAGTTATCTTCTTTTCCATAAAGACACACCGATCCTGGTGTGTGACCTGGAGTCTTGATTACTTCCAATTTACTTTTTCCAAAACTAATTTCTTCAATTTCTTCTAAATCTTTATCTATTTTTAATAAATTTGGAGTTTCAATCTTCATTTTTAAAAAATGTTTAGCAGTTTCATCCTGTCTATCCAACAAAAATTTATCTTTAGAATTTATATAAACTGGCACGTTATATATCAATTTCAAATCCAAAGCCGCCAAAGAATGATCAAAATGTCCGTGAGTCATTACTACTCCCACTAAATTTATTCCTTTGTTTATCAATTCCTCCGAAATTGCTACGCCATCGTCTGCCGGGTCAATCACTAATCCATCTTTTGTTTCTTCGTCCCAAACCAAATAACAATTTGTCTCAAGTTGGCCCAAAACCAATACTTCAAATTTAATCATAGGTTATAATAACTCATAACTATGAACGAAAACAAACCTGTCTCCAAAAGATTATTTATCGGTAGTTTGCCATATCGCTTTACCGAAGGTGAACTTTTAGACTTATTTATCTCCGAAGGAAAAATTATTTCTGTTCGGATTATGCACAACCGTTGGGGTAAAAGCCGTGGGTTAGGCTATATTGAATATGAAAATTTAGATGATGCCATTCGCGCCAAGGAAAAATATCATAACTTCAATTTAGGTGATCGCAGTATTATTGTTGATTATGCCCAACCCGATCCATTTTTAACTCCCGAAGGTAAAGCTCGTCACGAAGAAGCCTTAGCTAAGCACCCTAATCGCCGCCAGGCTTTAAATTATTTACCTCATCCCGATTCTGACACCAACGAATATCAAAAACGTAGTTTTCAAGCTCATTCGCCTTCTCGTTTCAGTTTTAACGATAATCAAAATAACCATAATTCAGAATTTAGACCTCACAAAAAATATAAAGGCGGTAAGCCAGTTTTTAATTCTTTAGGTAAATCTCTAAATCGCGATACTAGCGGTGAATTCGTCCCTAAATTTATTCCAGAACCAGATTCTCGTCCCAAAAAAAAATTCCGTCCTCGTCCTGGTCAAAAACCAGAATACTTAGCTAGTTCACCTTTACACGTTCGTAGTAGTGTTTTTAAGCAGCGCCATTTTGGATCGCGTACCGGTGCCAAATTTGCCGCCAAAAGCAAAAACAAATAGTATGTCTTTTGACAGGAATATTAAATTACTCCGCTGGCACAGTTTCTTTACTGATTTTAGCTTATGGGAACCATTGGCAATAATTTATTTCTCTAAAATTTCAGGATCATATACTTTAGGCTTAAGTATTTTTTCTATTTTTATGGTTTCTTCAGCAGTTTTTGAATTACCAACCGGTTTTATATCCGACAGGTACGGTCGGGTTAAAGCATTAATTTTAGGTTCTTTGTCATTTTTAATCGGTGCTATTTTTTATGCTATTGGTCTGAATTATTGGTTTTTAGTTTTTGGCGCCATTATTCAAGGATTCGGTCGTTCCTGTTATAGCGGCAACAACGATGCTTTACTTTACGATAATTTATTTTCAACTAATCAGATCAAGAAATTTGAAGAATACAATGGAAAAATTGGCTCAATGTCCCAAATAGCTTTAGCCATATCTGCTCTTTTATCTGTTTCTGTCGCCATTTTTCCGTTATCATTTTTATTATGGGCGTCAGTAATGCCTCAATTAATTTGTTTAATTTTAAGTTTAAGATTAAAAGAAGTTAAAGTTACTAACAATCAATCTGGAAATATTTTTTCTCATATCAAAATTGCTGCCAAAAATTTTATCTCTAATATAAATTTACGACTAATCAGTTTATCCGACATTATTAATTTTGGTCTTGGTGAAGCCGCTTGGAATTTTAAATCAGCCTTTATTGCCACTATTTGGCCAATTTGGGCTGTCGGTATTACTCAGTTTATATCCAACATTGGAGCCAGTTTTAGTTTTCGTTTAAGTGGTAGAATCTTAAAAAAAATTTCCGCTTTAAATGTTTTAATTTTTGATTTTATTTTAAGTGAAATTACTGTTCTTTTGGCCCTTATTTTTGTGAATATTATTTCTCCAATTCTAATGAGTATTAATTCACTAACCTATGGAGTTAGTCAGGTTGCCAAAAATAAATTACTTCAGGATGAATTTACTATGGAACAACGGGCCACTATGGGTTCATTAAATTCTTTAGCTGGTAGTTTATTGTATGGTATTTTTGCTGTTATATTAGGAATCTTCGCTGACAATTTTGGTCCCAGAAATGCACTTATTTTTCAGTCCATTCTTAGTTTTTCTATCCTGTATTTTTACTTTAATCTTAAAAAACGAAGTAAACTATGAAATTTTTGAATCAAAAAAATATCATCGGTCTTTCTCCTATGGACGGTATTACCGACGAAGCTTTTCGTTTGGTTCAGACCAAAATTGCCAAACCGGATTTAATTTTTACTGAATTTGTCAGTGCCGAAGGTATTTCTCGTGGAGGTATTAAATTATATGACACTCTTTTGTTTTCTCCAGAAGAAAGGCCAATTATTGGCCAATTATTTGGCAAAGACCCAGAAAGTTTTTATAAATCCGCCATTATTTTATGCGAACTTGGTTTTGATGGTGTTGATATTAATATGGGCTGTCCGGCCAAAACTGTTACTCAACACGGCAGCGGTGCTGCCTTAATTGCCAAACCAGAATTAGCGGTTCAAATTATCCAATCGACTAAGCAGGGGATTGATGATTGGTTTTTCAGCAAGGTCAAAATTACCGATATCGGTCTTAATCAAAGAACTTTGGATGTTATTTCTAAAAATAAAAAATATTCAAACTTAGAAAACCGCCCTGTCAAGGGAGGTGCCCGAAGGGCAGAGGGTTTAAAACCAACTCTCTCAGTCAAAACTCGTCTCGGTACTTCTGAACCTATTATTGAAAAATGGATTCCTGTTTTACTTTCTCAACCAATCGATTTTTTAACCATTCACGGCCGGACTCTCAAACAAGCTTATGCCGGTCAAGCCGATTGGAATCAAATCCAAAAAGTTGTTAAATTAGCCAAAAATACCGGTATAAAAATATTCGGTAATGGTGATATTCAAAATCGTCAGCAAGGAATTGAATATTGTCAAAAGTATGGTGTTGATGGTATTTTAATTGGCCGAGCTGCCGGTGGTAATCCTTGGGTTTTCAACAATCACATTGCTACTCCTCAGGAAAAATTTTCTGCCATGTTGCTTCATGCTCAAATGTTCCAAGAAGTTTTCCCTCGTCGCTGTTTCGATAGTTTGCGTAAACATTTTTTACTTTACACTTCCGATTTCCCCAATGCTAAATCACTCAGAATGAAACTTGTTAGATTAAACTCAGTCAAAGAACTTTTGTCTCTTGAGAAAGATTTTCAGCCTTGATAAAGTTAAAAGTATGCCAGACGAAAATCAAGCTCAAACCATCCTTAATATTGAATCTCTTATCAACACCGCCACCGTCCGTCTTGATGAGATAAGTAAGCAACTTCAAGAACAAAAAAGTATGATCGATGCTCTTTTAGAAAATAATGCTGAATACCAAGAGATTGAAAAAGAAGCCAAAAAACAGGCTAAATTAAAAACCGCCGCCAAGCAAAATGTTCTCAGTGCTCCCGAAGCCAAATCAACTCTCGACAAACTCAAAGAAAATCAAATGCAAGCTAAAGAGTTAAAAATTGCTTTATCAGATTATTTAGCCCAATACGTCGCTCTTTCTGGCACTAATCAAATCGAAGGTCCAGATGGTGTTGTCCGTCAAATTATCTATACCGCCAAGTTAGTAAAAACCAAATAATAGTTTATAATCCACCTATGGCACAAAATATTTCTCAAAATGATTTCCAAAAAGAAGTTTTAGACTTCAAAGGTAAAGTTTTAGTCGATTTTTGGGCTCCTTGGTGTGGTCCCTGCCAAATGCTCGGTCCAATTATCGAAGAACTTAGTCACGAACTTACCGATGTCAAAGTTGTCAAAGTCGATGTTGATCAAGCTCAAGAATTATCTGGTAAATACGGTGTTTCTGGTATTCCCACCGTTATGATCTTCAAAGATGGTCAACCAGTCGAAACCATTGTCGGTTTCCGCCAAAAGCAAGATTATCTTAATGCCATCAACAAGGCATAATTAAATGGATTTAAATCAACTCAAAACTTTTTTAGATTCTCAAAATCTTCCTCCATTTCGTTTCCGTCAAATTGTTAAGAATTATTTTTCCGGTCGTTATGCGAGTTTTGATCAAATGACTGATCTCTCTCTTGATTTACGCGCCAAACTTTCCCAAAATTTTTCTCTACTTTCTGTTTCCGAAACCAAAACTGTCGGTGATAACTCAGTTCAAAAATCCCTTCTTAAACTTTCTGACAATCAATCTATTGAGACCGTGTTGATGGATTATGAAGATTGGATTACCGCCTGTGTTTCTTCTCAAGTTGGTTGTGCTCTCAATTGTCAATTTTGCGCCACCGGTAAAATGGGTTTTAAGCGCAACTTAACTGCCGACGAAATCGTCGATCAAATTCTTTTTTGGAATCAAAAAATATTTCCTCAATTTGTCGGCCGAATTGTTTTTATGGGTATGGGTGAGCCATTTTTAAATTGGGATAATTTACTTGCCGCTCTTGAAATTATTAATTCACCCGATGGTTTAAATATCGGCGCTCGCAAAATTAGTATTTCTACTGCTGGCGTCGCCGACAAAATTATTGAGTTCACTAATTTAGACACTCAAATTAACCTCGCCATTTCCCTTCATTCCGTCAATCAAAAATATCGCGAGTCCATTATGCCTATTGCTCGGCAATATAATCTCGATGAACTCAAAAAAGCTTGTTTGTATTATGTTAACCACACCAATCGCCAATTATTTTTTGAATATGCTCTCACTGATAAAAACACTTCTCAAACCGATGCTAAATTATTAGCTAATTTTCTCCATTCTCATCGATTATTTTTCCTTAATCTTATTCCTCTTAATCCCGTCGATGGTGGTTTAACTCCCGCCACCAAAGATCAACAAAAACTCTTTATGAATTACCTCAATCAATACGGAGTAGAGTATTCACTTCGCAAATCTTTCGGTCAATCTTATTCCGCCGCCTGCGGCCAACTGGCTACTGAAACATCCATTTAAGGTCTTCGCATCCACATTCTTCCGTCGTCAAAACCTCTTTTTTTGTAAAATTCTTTCAATTCTATTGTTTTTGAATCGCTATTAAAATCATTTCCCAATGGAACTGGTATTGTTCTGATGAAATCATATCTTGATTTCAGATGGCTAACTAAACTACTGGCAATACCGTGATGTTGATAATTTTCTGCCGTAATTAAACGCGATAAATAAATAGAATTATTGTCTTCTTCCAAAAAATAAGCCATTCCCACCATTATATTTTCCCGATTGTAAAAACCCAATAATTTTTCGTTTTCATCGTCAGATGTTTTTAAACTTTCAATAATCTCTTCAATATATGGTTTTTTATCATCAGCCACAATTTTTTTTAAACCAATTAAGTCAACTGTTTTTGGAACTCTTATCTCTTGGCTAACCATTTCCGATTTATTAATATTTTCTACCATCAACATTATTCTCCTCTTATTTTTTGGGTCAATGTGTTTAAATCATTTTTTTGATTTCTACTATCACTTATTGCTGATTCCCAACCAAACAAACTTCCCTTAGTTTCTCGGGTCAATTCTGGGGGCATCGTTTCATCTACCCGATAAAAGAAAGCATTTATCGTTTCTCTCCAAGCTACAGTCTTATTACTAAATCCAACTGAATCATTTTCTCTGAACTCTCGCCAATTACGGGCATTTGTTATGTCATCCAAACTCAGACAATCATCTTTCCAAATAAAGGGAGATCCAGCAATAAAACCGCTTTTAATATAAAATTCTCTCAACTTTTCTGCTGTCAGTCCATCAGTTGGCCTGTTTTCGTCACTAACATATGTTCTTGAGACTAAATCAATCTTACGATACTTTAATTTTAGTGATTCTATTAAATTTCTGGCTATACCCCTCCCTTGTTCTGCCGCAACTGTAAATAATCTGACTAAGCTAGCCGATCTACCACTATTCGCTTCTGTTATATATGCCACACCTAAAACATCTCGATAACTACCTAAAAAACCAAAAAACTTCTGATCTTCATCAAATGTTCGAGAACGTAAAATTTCTTCCAAGTGAAACATATTTTTTTGTTCTGAATTTCTCCAACAAAAATCGGCTACTTCATCTGGAGTTAATCTCTTTATTTCTCCTTCAGGTTTTCGATTTTCTCCTCTTTCTGCCAAGGTTTTATTTCTTATTAATAAAACCGCCTGGCCTTCATCATTCATTGTTGGTTTAAATTCAATTTCATCATCCGGATTAATTACTGTTTTATCGCCTTTAATTCCGTGCATCAAATCTGACTTTGACAAAATTATTGGTTTTTCCAATTCTGTTGCCAACCCTGTCATTAGTAAATTTCTATACTTACTTTCTCTCTTGAAACTCTCCTCATAATCTTTTTGTACTCTCTCAGCCAAGTCGACAAGTTTATCTCTGTCTATATTTTCCGTTGTAGTTTTTGGCAGCTCTGATTTACTCCAGGATCCATACAATTCACCTTTACTCTCATCCATAATAGAATTATAACAAAATATAGCTAATACTGTAAAAGTACACAACTTTGGGTTAAAATTACTCATATGTCTATAGAATTTCGGCCAAGTCATTTCAGGCCCGATTTTTTATCTCCCAGCCTACCGTATATCAGATCATTATCTCTTGATTATTCAATTATTTCCCAAGACACCGGCGATCGTATCGTAGATTCTCAAGGTAATAGTCTTAGTAAAAATTACCCGATGATAGAAAGATATTCTTTTGTCGATGATCACTGTGTCGCCAATTTTCTCTTGGGAGGGTCACCTGAAGGTTGGCGGGCTTTATCGTTCAATTATATTGACAAAGATAAACCCTGGTTTATTGATATTGGTGACACATTTAATCATATTCTGGTTATACCAGGATTAAACTATAAAATTATTGGTGTCACTTCAACCTTTGGTTATATTCTTGATAACCAATTCCGCCAAAATCATTATCAAGGTTACAATGCTTTTCGTTGGGACCAAGCAACTGATACTTACTACGGTATGGTTATTGGTTATGATGAAGAAAAAATTAAATTTTTTGATCAAGGATAAAAGTAACAACCTATAATATGTATTTAATCTATGATATAATCAAAAACAATAATTATGTCAGAAAGATTCGATAATTTTCAACCAAATTTTTATAGCGATCGCGCTCCAAAATCAACCACTTTAAGAGTTAAACAACTCACTCCTGATTTTTTTGTCCGACGAATTCAGGACTT
The DNA here is from genome assembly GCA_018500045.2 of Candidatus Shapirobacteria bacterium. Classification (GTDB taxonomy): domain Bacteria; phylum Patescibacteriota; class Microgenomatia; order UBA12405; family UBA12405; genus WARW01. Next base: position 8,590 of record JAHBAQ020000093.1, read on the forward strand.
GGATTATGTTACTGATGTATCTGGACGGCAAATTAGTCAAGGTTTTCATAGTATTACTGTTTATCAATACGAAGATAGCCAAAATTTAGCCAACCTTATCTTAGGCCGAGAAGGTGCTATATATCATGTTTTGTCGCCCATCATTTATCAAGACAATGAGGCTTATTTTCATACCCTTAATGGAGGCTTTCATAATATTTCTTTTAGAACCGATTTAGATTGTCAGTTTGTTGCTGAATATGGAGCAATGAATTACGTTTTGGATCACTTTTTACAAAAAAGACACGAAAAAGGTTATCATTTTATTAGTAAAGACCAGGCGACTGGGATTTATTCTGGTAAAACAGGTGGTTTAATTGAAAGAATTCAATTCAAAGTTAACGATTAAGGTATAATACACCAATGCTTATTGACGAAGTTCACATTATTATCAAAGGTGGCGACGGGGGAAATGGTATTGTTCATTTCTACAACGATGCTTTTCGCCCCAAAGGTGGCCCAGATGGGGGCAATGGTGGCGACGGCGGTTCTGTTTTTTTTGAAGGTGTTTCCGATATTTCCAAATTGAATCAATTTCGTCACGCCAAAGTTTATGCTGCCCAACAAGGCGAGGCAGGCGATCGCAACAATCGTACTGGCAAAGGTGGCGATGATTTGATTATCCAAGTTCCTGTTGGCACTGTGGCGATGTATGACAATGGTACTTCTATTGAAATTACCCAAGTTGGTCAAAAAGTTCTTATGGCTCGTGGGGGTAGTGGTGGTCGGGGAAATTATATGTTTCGCTCAGCTACCAACCAAACTCCACAAGAAAGGGAATTAGGTTACAAATGCACTCCCAAAAAACTTTTCTTACAACTCAAACTCATTGCTCAAATTGGTCTTATCGGTTTACCCAATGCTGGCAAAACTAGTTTATTAAACGAACTTACTCCCGCCAACGCCAAAGTTGCCAATTATGCTTTTACTACTCTCGAACCAAATTTAGGTGTTACCAAAGGTGGTTATATTATCGCCGATATTCCGGGACTTATTGAAGGTGCTGCTGACGGTCGTGGTCTAGGTGTTAAGTTTTTAAAACATATCGAACGTACCAATCTTCTTATTCATTGTGTCTCTGCTGAATCCGCCGATCCGTTAAAAGATTATCAAACTATTCGTCAAGAACTTACCAATTACAGTTCTGTCTTAGCCAAAAAACCAGAAATTATCGTTCTTACTAAATCCGACACTCTTGATCCAAAAGACATTAAACCTCTCCAAAAGAAAATCGGCGCCGACGTGGTTACTTCCATCATCGACACCGATAGTATCAAACAACTCAACGATCTTATTGCCAAAAAATTAGGCTAAGATAACTTTTTTCACCTTCTCCCAATCTTTTTTTAATTGAGACACTAGTTTAGTCGCTCCATTTTTGGTCGCTTTCAAATCGCTTTTATATTCATCCACAATATCTTCCACGATCATCGCGTATTTATCTTTATCAATTTCTTTTCCGGCAGTTTTCACTTCAGCCACTTTCTCCATCACTGCTGTCTTAATTTCTTTATATTTATTCATTGCCTCTTCGGTAGCTTCACCAAAAACTTCTTCCACTTTTCCTTTAGTATCTTTTACTCCGGTTTGAACTTCTTTACTCAACTTCACTAACATTTTTTTAATATCTTCTCTGGTTTTTTTACCGGATTGTGGAGCTAATAATAAACCACCAACTGCTCCAGCTGCGGCTGCCAATAAACCAGCCAAGAAAAAACTTCCTTTTTTTGCCATAATTTTTTGATTATTTAATAAAGTAACTAATTCAGTCTAAATTAATTACAATTGGCTGTCAATCAAAAACACTCCATTTTGCGATTCGCGAAGATCATAACCAAAAGCTCTTCTACTTACTGCAATTATTGGTGGCGCCTGAATTCTTTTAAAATAACTCAATTTATATATTCTCCATTTTTCCTCTAAATCTTTTCTAAATTCATTTCTATTTTTAAAATATTTTCTAATTAACCCCTCTTCTAATTTCATTTCTTTTTCAATTACATTATTGTCATACCACTCCAAAATTTCTTTTGGATCTTTTCTAAACTCTACAAAAGCTCTAACCAACTTATCATGATAAGGGTAGAGAATCGGGTCACCTTTACCTTTAGTCACATCTTGTTTATCACTTAATTCTGCCGACGGTACCACCCCAAAAATTTCTTTAGGAATTAATTCTCTCTGATTAATTTTATTAATATATCTGGCCACTTCATACACTTCCCATTTGTACAAATCTCCCAACGGACAAATCGCCCCATTCATATCACCATAAAGTGTTGTATATCCCAATGCCATTTCTGTTTTATTACTATTGTTTATAATTACTCCGCCAATACACGCTGCCACTCCCGCCAAAATTCTACTTCCTCTGTCTCTGGCTTGAATATTTTCTCTCACCATTTCATTTGTCAAAAATCCATTACTTTCTAACTGATTTATTGTCCTATCTACTGATTCTTGTATCGGTATTATTTTATAATTTATCTCTAAATTTCGGCATAATTTTTCTGCTGATTTTTTTGTTAAACCAGAATTAAATACCGATGGCATATTAATTCCAATTACATTCTCTTTTCCTAAAACTGTTGTTACCAAACTGGCCGACACTGCCGAATCGATTCCGCCACTCACCCCAATCACTGCTTTTTTAATTCCGGTTTGTTCAAAAAACTTTTTCAGTCCATAAATCAATCCATTGTACAACTCTCGAGTATCTTTCTCTTCAGAATTTTCTTCTTCAAAAACACTTTTTTCATCAAATAAATCTATTTCCAAAATTTCTTCATTATAAGGTTTTGCCGTAACCATTAAATTTCCACCAGAATTATATATAGTTGAACTTCCATCAAACAAAAATATATTTTTCCCATTATTTTGAATTCCTACATTATTACAGTAAATAAAATCTACTAGATTTTTTAACAATATTTTTTTAACTACCTCGTGTCTTTTATTATTTTTTCTCCAGGTCCACGGGGAAGCAGAAATATTAATTATCAACTCAGCCCCATTTTTGACTAATGTTTCTGTTGGATTTACCGAATAATTTTCCCACCACATATCCTCACATAAAGTCAGTCCGATTTTAATTTTTTCATCGCCAATTTTTACTTCAAAAGGTTTTAACAATTCCTCTACGTTAACCTTTCTTTCGTTTGCCAATTTCATCATCGAATAAAAATACCTTTCATCATCAAACTCTCTGTATTTAGGTAATAAAGTCTTAAAAGTATGTCCTTTAAAAACTCCATTATCTAACCATCTTTTATTCTGGGCTATCAACGCTGCATTATATTTTCTGACTCTGCCGTCTTCTCCAACTTTTTCAAAATCCGCCCACACATTTCCCCAAATTACCATTATGCCTTCACTTTCTTCTCTGATCTTTTCATTTATTTCCATCAAATTTCTTATCAAACTTTCATTTTCCCATTCATCGCCAATCAAATATCCACCCGCCGCCATCTCTGGGAATATTACTATATTGTTTTTATTTTTCTTCGCCTCTCTAATTTTTTCAATTATTTTTTTTACATTTTTATCCGGCCGTCCTGGTATCACTTCCATCTGCACCACTGCCACTCTAATTTTCTTCATTGCTTAATTATACAGTCCTACTAACATCTAATATCTAAGATTCTACTTCTCTTTCCGGCCAGTGTTTATCTACTTCTACTATTAATTCCAAGAATATTTTCCTCCCAGTCATCAATTCCAATTCTTTACGAGCATTGTAGCCAATTTCTTTTATTTTTTTACCGCCCCGGCCAATAATCATTTTTTTATACCTTTCAGCAGTAGTCAAAATAGCGGCTTTAATTACCAGCATTTTTCTTTTGTCAGTAATTTGGTCAACTCTCACATCTACCGAGTAGGGAACTTCTTCTCTCAAAAATAAATATGCTTTTTCCCGAATAATTTCTTGCACATATTCTTTTGAATTCATTCCCATCTTTGGCTTATTTCCATTATCTATTATGCCAATATTATATTCAGTTTCTTTATTAATCTTTTCTGGCAACAATTCAAAAATCAGATTTATTAACCCTTTCACATTCTTATCTTTTAAAGCACTAACTCCAATCACTTTATCAAACTCATCTTCTAAATAATTGTATTCTGGTAAATGGTCTTTTGGTCCAATTGCTGCGTCAATTTTGTTATAAACCAAAATCTTTTTCACTGGTGATTTTCTGACTAACCCGATTACTTTATTTTCTTCTTCATTTTTCGGTCGGGAAATATCCACTAAACACAAAATCACATCCGCTTGATTCAGTTCTTTTGGTGCTTCTTGATTAATTCTTTTTCCAATCAAATCATCGACTTTGGCAATAATTCCTGGAGTATCACTAAAAATTATCTGGCCTCTATCGTCACTATAAACCACCCGACTATTTTTTCGGGTTGTCTGAGGTAATGGGGAAGTAATGGCTACTTTTTGCGACATAATCGCATTAAGTAGGCTCGATTTGCCGGTATTTGGCCGACCAACCAATACTACTCTTCCAATTTTTTTAGTTGTTTTGTTTTCACTACTTTTATTTCGCACTGGTGTATTTTACACTATATAACCGTTTATTGGTTGACACTTAGCAATGTCAATGGTAGACTGCTAAATATATGGAACAAAACTCCAACGAGATTACCACTTTACAACCTGTTCGCAAAGTTCTTCCCTTAATTCCTTTGCGTAATATTATTCTCTTCCCTTCCGTCGAAACTTCACTTTTCTTTGGTCGCAAAGAATCAATGAATTCTCTTCTTCACGCTTATGACAATACTAACAAGTTGGTTATTATTACCACTCAAAAAGATTCTCGAATCGATAATCCTGGTATTAATGACCTCTATAATGTTGGTGTTTTAGCCAAAATTGAACACGTTCTTCAAACTGATGGTAATCTTCATGCTATTGTCAAAGGTATTTCTCGGGTCAACATTGTCAATCTTCTCAAGACTGATCCGTTATTTTTAGCCGAATACGTCGATTTACCTATTATTCCCGAACCATTAGCCGAAGTTCAACAGTCATCTGAAACTTTATTAAGCCAACTCAAAAAAGCTTTTGCTATGGGGCGTCAGCTCGATTTGCCGGCTATGATGCAGCTTAGTAATGGTGTTTCCAGTAGTGACCTGGCCGATCAAGTCGCTTTTTCTCTTGATGCTAAAATTTCCGAAAAACAGGGATTACTTGAAACTCTTTTGGTTAGTCAACGTCTCAAAGCTGTCACTGAATTTTTAATTCAGGAAATGAAAATTGCTGATCTTGAGCGTTCTATTGAAGAAAAAACCCAGGAAAAATTTAATACCGGTATCAAGCGCAATGTCCTTGAAGAACGCAAACGTCAAATTGAAAAAGAATTAAAACGTCTTGGTCAATCCAGTGGTGGTGAATTTGATGATCTCGAAAAGAAAATCAAAAAACTTAATGTTTCTAAAGAAATTCGTACAAAACTCAAAAAAGAACTCGACCGGCTTATGGAAATGGGTTCTATGGCCCCGGAAGCCAGTTATATCAAAACTTACCTCGAAACTATTGTCGAACTTCCATTTGGTAAATATTCCAAGTCAGATGTTAGTTTATCCAAAGCTACTAAAATTCTTGATGAAGATCATTATGGTATCAAAGATGTTAAAGAAAGAATTCTTGAATATTTAGCCGTTATTCAACTCAAAAATAAAATTAAAACCAAAAAGAATGAAGATGTATCTGGCACTGCCAATATTCTTTGTTTTATTGGTCCTCCAGGTGTTGGTAAAACCTCTTTGGGTAAATCTATTGCCAAAGCTCTTGGTCGTGAATTCGTTCGTGCCTCTCTTGGTGGTATTCGTGATGAAGCCGAAATTCGGGGTCATCGTCGTACTTATGTTGGCGCTATGCCTGGTCGCATTATTAAAGGTCTCAAAGATGCCAAAACTATGAATCCGGTTTTTATGCTTGATGAAGTCGATAAAATTGGTTCTGATTATCGCGGTGATCCTTCTTCTGCTTTACTTGAAACTCTCGATCCAGAACAAAACCGCGAATTCAACGACCATTATATTGATTTTCCTGTCGATCTTTCCAAAGTTTTTTTCATTCTAACCGGCAACGATATTTCTACCATTCCCGGACCACTTCGTGATCGTCTCGAAATTATTAATTTTTCTGGTTACACTCTCGACGAAAAATTTAATATTGCTAAAAAATATTTAGTCAAAAAAGAACTAACTGCCAATGGCTTAACCAAAAGCGATATTACCGAAGTTAAAGATGAAACTCTCAAATATATTGTCGAAAAATATACTCGTGAAGCCGGTGTCCGTGGTCTTGACCGTACTATCTCTTCACTTTTCCGCAAAGCAGCCAAAAAAATTGTTACCGACAAAAAAACTCCGGTTGATTTAAACAATTCTGCCATTCTCAAAAAATTCTTAGGTCCAGAAAAATTCACTACCACTCTCAAAGGTAAAAAAGATGAGGCCGGCGTTTCTACCGGTTTGGCTTGGACCAGTGTTGGCGGTGACATTTTGTTTATCGAAGTCAACATTATGCCCGGCAAGGGTCAATTAATTTTGACCGGTAAATTAGGCTCTGTTATGAAAGAATCTTGTCAAGCTGCCTTATCTTTCGTTCGGTCTCAATCAAAAGAATTTGGTATCAAACAAGATTTTCACAAAATTGATATTCATATCCACGTCCCCGAAGGCGCCACTCCCAAAGACGGTCCTTCCGCTGGTGGTGCCATTACTACTGCCTTAGTTTCGGCTCTTAAAAACACTCCTATACCAAAAGAAATTGGTATGACTGGTGAAATTACTTTACGGGGGAATATCCTAGAAATAGGGGGTTTAAAAGAAAAGTCTATTGCTGCTCATCGCGCCGGTCTTAAAACTATTTTTATTCCAAAGGATAATGAAAAATCTTTAGTCGAAATTCCCAAAGAGGTCAAAAAAGACATCAAGTTTATTCCTGTCTCTCACTATTCCGAAATCTACAAAAAGATTTTTGTTAAATAATTTAACCAAAATTTTCTTGTTCAATAGCAACCGCCTCTAAATTCATTCGACAACTTGTTTCTTCCACATTTTCTTTTGGCATCCTGTGATTTTTAAGACTTTCAACTAACAAAGCATCCGCATATTTAAAATAATCAAATAACTCACTTTCTATAGCCATATTAAATTCAATATATCACATCTTACATTTTTTCTACCGTTTCTATTCCTAGTAGGTCTAAACCTGTTTCAATTACACTAGCCGTAGTTTTGGTCAAGAATACTCTAAATACCTCTTCTTTTTGATCAATAATTCTATTTTTAGCGTAAAACTCATTGTATTTTCTGGCCACTCCTAAAATGTATTCCGCAATTACTGCTGGTGAAAACCTCTCTGCTGCCTCAATTATTTTTTCTTCAAACTTATAAAACTCTCTTATCAAAGCCACTTCGTCTTCATTAACATCTTCCGGTAGAGTTTCAATATTTTTTTGTTCTCTAATTGCGGTTTTATTTAAAACACTCTTACATCTGGCATAAGTGTATTGTAAATATGGCCCGGAATCTCCATCCAAACTCATAATTTTATCCCAATCAAAGATCACATCTTTCCTTGGGTCAGCTGCCAAGTCGCTAAATTTAATTGCTCCCAGTGCTACCGCTTTAATCATTTTTCCTTTTTCAGTTGCCGTCAAATCTTTATTGACACTACTTTTTTCAGCAATTTTTTCTGCCTCTTCCGTCGCCTTTTCGATTACATCCGATAAATGAATCGTGTCACCTTTTCTGGTGGAAAATTTTCCAGTTGGCCAACGAATTAATCCGTGAGCTACGTGAATCATTCCATTTTTTGGCCACCAACCCATCAATTTGGCTGTCTCAAATACCTGTCGAAAATGTAATTGTTGGTCTACACCCACTTCGTAAACAATCAAATCCGGGTTCCAATTTTCTATTCTATATTTAATTGTTGCCATATCTCTGGTGAAATATGTTGTTGTTTCATTTGATTTTCGTAACATTGCTGGCGGCATCTCTGGTAACTCTACAATAGTTGCTCCTTCACTTTTTTTAGTAATGCCTTTACCTTCAATTTCTTTCATTATTCCCGGTAGCATATCTTCATAAAAACTCTCACCATGAATAAAATCAATATGTACCCCCAACATTTGATACACCTTTTCGAACTCCAATAGGGAAATATCAATACATTTTTGCCAAATCTCTCGGGCTTCCTTATCACCATTTTCCAATTTGGCAAACCAATCTCGTCCCTCATCAATCAAACTTTCATCAACTTCAGCCTCTTTGTGAAAAGTCACATAAAGTTTTTCCAAATCAGCAATCGTCATTTTTTCCAATTCAAAATTATCTCCAATCTGAAATCTCTTATCACCATTTTTAGCCCTAATAATTGCCGCTGTTAACTTACCGTATTGTGTTCCCCAGTCTCCAATGTGATTATCACCAATACAATTCCACCCCAAAATTTTGTACAAATTATAAATTGCTTGACCAATATCAGTCGATCTCAAATGTCCAATTCCAAACGGTTTAGCAATATTTGGCGCCGAATAATCAATCACCATCGTTTTATTTTTGCCGTATTCACTCAGTTTGTTTCTAAATTCCACCTCATAATTTATTGTCTCTGCTTCTTCAATCATCACTTCCGGTTTCAAATAAAAATTTATAAATCCCGTCCCAGCCACTTCTACTTTATCGATTAATTCACTATTCCCAATATTTTTAATAATTTCATTAGCTAATTCTCTTGGATTTTTCCCATCTTCTTTTGCTAATACCATAGCAATATTTGTCGAATAATCGCCAAAATTTATATCACTCGGGTGTTCCAATTTAATTTTTTCTTTATCTACTTTAAAACCACTAGTTTCAACTGCCTTTAGAATAATTTGTTTTAAATCTTCTGCTATTTTCATTTTAAAAAACCTTTGATCCAACTGGTAAATCTTTATCCAAAAATAACACGCTCATATTTTCCCCTTCTTCATCTTCAGCACCAAAAATCATTGCTTGTGATTCTTCTCCTGTCTCTTATACACATCTGACGCC
>JAHBAQ020000066.1 GCA_018500045.2 Candidatus Shapirobacteria bacterium
AGATGTGTATAAGAGACAGGTGGTGGAAAATTTAACCGAAGAAGATTTAAAAAAGACTTATTTAATGAAAGAGACGACAACTAAATGTGGTATTGGAATTTGTGGCCGGTGTGCTGATAAAGATGGAAGCAGATATTGTGTGGATGGATATAGAACAGAGAAGTAAAAAACTGTAACTTCAGATTTTATCTTTATTAATTCCCCTAATTTTAGAGAAGAGAAAAGAGAGAAGAAAAATTGTGGATAGGAATAAGACAGGAGAAATTGGTAGAACTAAAAATGAAACGGAAGAGGAAGGGATATTGAGATTAGGATCAAACTCGAGAGTGGCGGTATATTTTCCTGGCCAGAGTGGGGGCGAAAGGGTACAGACTTTTTGATTATCACAGGAAAATTGACGATAATAATTAGCTAAGATATTTTGAGAATCAAGATTTAATTCTTTAACAACTTTTTCACTTTTAGAGATGGTGATTTTGCCGGCAGTTTTGAAAAAATAATTGGAATTATTTTTGATTTGTCCGGAAAATTTTATAGGCGTAAAAAAAACATCTTTAATTTTTGGGGTAAGAGAAAATTTTTGGATTAAACCTTCGGCTTTGGGATTTTCGGTATTAGAAACACTTAAAAGGATATGTGAACCGATTTGGCCTGATGTTTGGGAAATAGTAGTACCATTAGCAGACTTATCGGGTGATTGATAGATAAAGATGGTGGCATAATAGTCAGCTAGGGAAGTTTGGGAAGAGGTAGTAATTTTGAGAACAATTTGGCGGGTTTCTTGAGGTTGAAGAACAAACGGTTGACCAAGTTTTAAGTCAGCGTTATTAAAGGAAAAGTTAATATTGGGGTTGGAGATGAGATTGTTGTAAGTAACTGAACCATTATCGCCTGAAGGCAGAAAAGGAAGAACTTGGGTATTTAGAGTAACCGGTTGATCGGACTCGTTAGTAACTTGGTAAGCTTGAGTTAGAGAAACGCCGGGTTTGAGAACGAATTCGATTTGAGATGGAGTGAGAGAAAGATTAAACATTTTAGTATTTAGGGATGGCGATTAAATTGATAAGATTTTCATAGTCACCAGAGGGTTGGTTTCGGGAAATGTTGATTTTATAAGTAATGCGGGCGGAACGATTTTTGACTGGACTGTTTTCCGACATAACGGTTTGAGGTGATTCACTACGGGAGGTGGCGGCAAAAGGGCGAAAGTAAGTAGAGTCGGTGAAGTATGATGAAGTGCCAATGTTGGTGGCAGCGCCGCTACTATTAATGCCAATAGCGTTGAAACCAAACCCATATTTGGTGGAACTAGACCAAACTCCGGAAGAAGAAATGGTACAACTGGTGTCACAAGTGGTGTCGGGAATGGTAGCTGAAGCGATGGTTTGCAGTGGGTGGTTGGCGATAGTCAAAATTTCGTAGCCTTTACCTGAGGGAGTAGTAATAGAGATGGTATTGGATTGGGTGGAGCCAATATTGGGAGTAAGTGAACCAAAATCGAGAGAAATATCGCTAATACTAAAGGAAAATTTTTCCATACTGTCATAAATATACTGGAAACCGGATTTAACAATGAAGCCAGTGGAGGTAAATTTGCCTGGAGCATTTTGACCAACAGTGTCGGTGAGTTGATAGTTGGTCGAAGTTTTTTTGCCACTGGTCATATTAAAATTACCCCAATCAATATGGTAACTAGCGGAATCAAAACTTTGAGCCAGTAAGGATTTGGTTTGGAGTTGGAAAATAAAACCAAGAATCAAAATGATTAGTATAAGAAAATTAGTCTTCATCATCTGATTGTTGATCGACTTCAGCTTTTAATTTTTCAGAGGAATTAAGAAGAGATTTGGCGGAATCTTTGATGTATTTAATTTTATCTTTTTGAGTTGGTTGGAGGGGGGTGGAAAGAAGTTCAGAGCAATTATCGATAATTTGGCAAATGCCGGTTTTGAATTTAAGAGAAAGCCATAGAAGAACATTAGTTTCACTAATAGAAAAATCAGTGTCGGTTTTGTTTTTGTCTAAGTATTGTTTACCGATAAACCAAGAGAGAGGGGTGATGAGAAGAAGAGAACCAAGAGGGATTAGAGATTGAAGAGAATTTAGGGATTGACCGAGGAGAATAATTAGACCCAATGAAAGACTAAGGGTAACGCTAGGTGGGTTTTGAAAGGCAACAGTAAAGAGTAAAAAATAAATAAGAAAGAAAAAAGGAGAATTGAGACCGTCGGTATAAAAAACGACCAGACCGATGATAAGGGTAATTAAGTGCAGAGAAAAATATTTTTTAAAAAGGGACAAGAAGATAAAGATTAGAGAAACCAAAGCGATAATCTGGGGGGTAAAGCTTGAGACAGATGAAATAGAAATAAGGTAAGCGCTAAGAGAGGAAACTAAGAATAAAAGGATACTAAAAACTTGGGTCATTAAAATAGTATAGAATAAATTATGTTCAGGGAAAAGTTGGGGAAATTTAAGTGGGTGGATGGATTATTAGTTTTGGGGATAATTTTGGTGATAGCCGGGATTGGAATGAATTTTCAAAATAGTTTTTGGGAAAGGGCGGAGGTGAAATTGGTTAAGAAAGAAATTTCAATAACTCCGATTAATGATGTACAAGTTGATAGTAAGGTAACTATTGATGTAGGAGGGGAGGTAATAAATCCGGGAATTTATACTTTAGATAAAGAAGCGCGGGTAAATGAGGCGTTGGTAGTGGCCGGTGGTTTGTCGGCAAAGGCTGATCGTGATTGGGTAGAGAAGAATTTGAATAAAGCAGAGAAATTGGTTGATGGACAAAAGTTATATATTCCGAAAGTTGGGGAAAATGTTTTGGGAAGTAACACAACTGAGATAAAAATAGTCCGGATTAATAGTGCGACAGTAGAGCAGTTGGATACTTTAAATGGAATCGGTCCGGCAATGGCAGAAAGAATAGTTGATTATCGGACGAAAAATGGGGGATTTAAGAATGTGGAGGAATTAAAACTGGTGAGTGGAATTGGAGATAAATTGTTTGAAAAAATTAAGGATGAGGTGGGGTTATAAAACCCTTGCCCTGTCAAAGGAACGGGTAGGGTTAGGGTTGGGTATTTTGTTGGTGTTGTTGATGTACAGGTTTGTAAAGAAGGATAGTTTGATATATGTGGTTAATCAAAGTTTGCCGGGGATGGAGGCGGGATTGTTAAATGGTATGTTGTGGGGAGACAAAACCGGTTTTAGTAAAGATTTTTATAATCAATTAAAAAATAGTGGATTGGTTCATTTGGTAGTGGTGAGCGGAAGTAATATAATTTTGGTGTTTAAAGGGTTGGTGGAAAAATTAGCTAAACTAATTGGGCGGAAAAAGGCGATTGGGTTGGGGTTTGTAGTAGTTTTGGGGTATTTAGATATAGTGGGTTGGGAGGTACCGGTGGTGAGAGCGATGATTTTGGTGTCGGTGATGTATTGGGCACAAATTTTGGGGAGAAAATATAATTTGGTGAGGGGTTTGATTTTGAGTGTTTTAATAATAGTATTAGCCTGGCCGGGATCATTGGGAGAGGTAAGTTTTTGGTTAAGTTTTATGGCTTTTATAGGAGTAGTAACAAGCCCCGGGAAGGGGGTTTTGGCCTTGAGTTTTTGGGTGAGTTTGTGGATTAGCCCAATAATGGGGTTATTTTTTGGAAAAATAAATTTGGTGGGACCAATAAGTAACTTGTTGGTAATACTAGTAGTAGAAACGATAACAATAGTGGGGTTTGGAGGGACGTTTTTGGGATTAATAGTACCGGTGTTAGGGAAAATGGTTTTGTGGTCGATTTGGCCATTACTAAAATATTTTGCGATAGTGGTCGAGATGGTGGGGAATTGGGGTTGGGTGAATGTAGAGGTAAAATTTAATTATTTGATATTGTTGGGGTGGTATATGATATTGATTTATTTGAGAATGAAATTTAATTCGGCAACGATTTTTTATCGGGCTGGCAACCATCGTAATATCCACTCAGAGGCGGCGCCCTCTAAAAAACATTGCCTGCATTAAATTTATATATATGAAAAGATTAATTTTGTTTGTTAGCTTAATTGGTTTAGTGATGATGTTTTGGTTGACATTACCAAATAATAAACCGGTAGTAGTGGTGTGTGATGTGGGACAAGGGGATGCGATTTTAGCAACATATAAAAATATTCAGATTTTGTTTGATGTGGGGCCGAAGAATAAAAAAGTATTGAAGTGTTTGGAAAATCATCTGCCATTTTGGGATAAAACAATTGAGGCAGTAGTTTTGAGTCATGGAGATAGTGATCATACTGGTGGATTGACGGATTTGTTAAAGATATATAAAGTAGAAAATTTTTTTAGTAATGGTTATTTAGAGGGGGAAATTGAGCAAAAAATTTACTCACGAAAATTAAGCCAAAATGATGTACTTAGTTTAGGTTTGTTTAATTTTGAGGTGGTCTGGCCGCCTTCGACAAACTCAGAATTACAGGATGGTAATGAAAATTCGGTGGCAGGAATTTTGAGAGTAAAAAATAAAAATTGGTCAATGTTTTTAAGCGGGGATATGGAAAATGAAGCGGAACAAAAATTGGTTTGGCGCCAGATTTTGAACGAGCCTGTAACTTTTTTAAAAGTAAGTCATCATGGATCAGCGACAGCAACTAGCCAGGAATTATTAGACGTATTAAAACCGAAGGTAGCAGTGATTAGTGTAGGGGGTAATAACAGGTTTGGTCATCCAACAAAAGACGTGCTAGATAGGTTAGAAAAAATGGCCGTAGAAGTGAAAAGGACAGACTTAGAAGGAGAAGTTGTTTTTTAAATTTTATATATAAAGTAGATGTATAAGAAAATGTGGATAAGATAGAAAATATAGATTTACTACTTGATATAGACAATGTGGATAAGATATTCTTTATGTGTGGATAAGTGGAGAAGTAAGATTTATCGGTTGAGTTTAAGCCAACTAAAGGCGTTGGAGGTATTGGCGGCGAGTAAGAAAGGAATAATAGAAGCAGATGAGTCAATAAAAGTAGTCGGTTTAAAAGGAAAAAATTTAGGTGGAGTATTTTCAGCTTTGTCGAGACAAAAAATCGGTAAGGAAAGTTTGATTTTACCTTGGGGGAGATCTGAAGCGGGCCGAGGTTTACGGTGGAAATTAAATACGAAGGTGGTTGAAGTAAAAGAACTGAGATCTATAATAAAGGAGGTGCTCTCTCTATGAGACGGATAAAGGTGTTTTTGTTTACGGCACTATTTTCAGCGATGTTGGGGGGATTTTTTGGCTATTATTTGACAACAGTCAAGGCAGCACAAAAGACGATTACTTCAAGAATAGATTTTGAAAAAGGAGAATTTAATCAGACGGAAGCGAATTTTAAAGAAGGGGAATTGAAATTGAAACCAGCGGGTTATTGGGGGGCAAGTAATTGGAGAACGCCAAATCAATCACTAAGTAATGGGAGCGCTTTGGTATCGGATAATAATTATACTTATGTTTTGGCTGAGTGGAATTTGTATTTTGCCAGGTATCGGTATGCTGATAATACATGGGAAGAATTGGCAAGGCCACCTTATAATCCAGGCGGGGGCGGGGATATGGTGGTTTTGGGAGATTATATTTATACGATTTTTGGTAATAAAAGTAAACAAAGGTATTTTGCTAGATATTCAAAATCAGCTAATAGTTGGGAAGTGTTGCCAGAGACAATTGATAAAATGTCTGATGGAGCGAGTTTAACAACTGATGGAACTTATATTTATTGTACGAGGGGTGGAGGAACAACTGATTTTTGGAAATATGATCCGACAGCTCGGACGTGGTCGGTGTTGAATAATGCAATTTTTTCGATTTCTTCGGGAGCGAATTTGGTTTATAAAAGCGGCAATATTTACACCCCCAGAGGGGGCAATTCAAATGTAATGATGCGGTATTCAATGACGACGGATTTGTGGACGACTTTGGCGCCGGCGGCAATTAATTTTAACGAAAATCATAATATCGATTTGGTGGGTGATTATATGTATATAACCCGTGATGGTGGAACCCAGGAGTTTTATCGTTATCAATTACCGGATTTAACTATAGTGGGAGGAGTAAGAATTGATAGTGTCGGATCAAATTATACGGCTGGAAATTTAATAGTCGATAATACCGGGACTGGTGGGTCGGGTTTTGCCGGAACATATACAGTGGCGGCTAATGGATCGATTAATGGGATTACAGTGACGAGTATTGGTTATTCATATGCAAGTATGCCTCGAGTTTATCCTCAGGCAACGGTCAGATCGGTAGGAATTTCGGTAGCTGGGGTAAATTACGTGGCGGGAAATTTAATAGTCGATAATACCGGGACTGGTGGGTCGGGTTTTGCCGGAACATATACAGTGAGTGCTTCAGGAGCAGTAAATGGAATAACAGTGACAAACTATGGTGCTGGATATACTAGTATGCCAGTGGTGAGACCACGAAAAGCGGTTTATTCAGTGGGAATTACTAATGGAGGATCGGGATATACTGCCGGGGCTTTAGTGGTCGATAATACCGGAACCGGAGGCTCAGGTTTTGCCGGAACATATACAGTGAGTGGAGGGAGGGTAAATTCAATAACAATTACTAATAATGGTGATGGTTATAATTCACCGCCAGTAATTAGTCCGCAACCAGGAGGGAGCGGAGCGGTGCTGACGCCGGTAATGGGAAGTGGGGCAGTGTTGTTGCCATCTGGAGGAAACGGAGCGGCATTGACGGCACTGGATAATCACGGTGGTTGGTGGACAAGGTTAGCTGATTTACCCCAAACTTCGAGATATTTAGGGTCGACTTATAATGCGGCGGAAAATAAAATTTATGTTTTTAGGGGCAATGGTTATTATGATTTTTGGAAATATGACATAGCACAAAATAATTTTTTGGAGCCAAAAGAAAACTTTGATACTTTTGGTTCGGGATCGGATTTGATTTATAACAATGGATATTTATATGCCCCAAGGGGTCAAAATACGTCGCCTTTTTATCGTTATTCTATAAGTGGTAATACTTGGGTAGCAATGCCATCGTTACCGACTAGGGGAACTGATCCATCACCCCAAGCAACATTGAATACGTCGGTTAGGGGGGTGGGGGTAGGTAGTTATATTTATTTTATGAGGGGAAATTCTGGGGCAACGGGAACATCACAGCAAACTTTTGTGAGGTTTAATACGGTAAATAGTACTTGGGAATATTTGGCAGATACACCTTTGTATGTAGCGGCCGGTGGAGCGTTAGTAAATGTTAATGTGGGAGGGACAGATTATATTTATGCCACAGCTGGTGAATATCGGGTGAATTTTTGGCGGTATCGAATAGATACTAATACTTGGGAAAATATGCCGAATGTGCGCGAAAGTATTCGACCGTATACTGGGGCAGCGATGGTAAGTGATGGAACTAATATTTATATGATGGCGGGATATGGGCAGTCGGTATTGGGAAAGTTTAATATTGGAACGACTACTTGGTCGGAGTTGGGAGTGATGCCTTTTGCTTCTTATTGGGGAAGTGATATGGCTTACTTTAATGGGAAGATTTATGCGCAGGCTGGTTATTATAAAAAGGATGTTTGGGAATATACAATAGCGACTAATACTTGGCGAAGATTGAAGGATTTAGATGGTTATGGACCATTGAATTATGGTCCAAATAGTGGTGGATCACTGGAGGTAGATGATCAAGGTAATTTGTGGTCAATTTATGGAGGCGGATTGAGAAATATTCAAAAATATACTCTGGCAAGTGATAATTATGTAAATAATGGGAGTTGGACAAGTGAACAGTTTGATTTGAATTATGTAGAATCTTATGGTCAATTTATTTCTAATTACACTTTGCCACCAGGAGCGTCAATTACTTTTGAGAGTAGAACCAGTAGTGATAAAGTTAGTTGGAGTAATTGGCAGGTAATTAATGGAGGAAATATTGCCTCGGCGGTGGCTCGTTATATTCAATTTAAAGTAACTTTAGGAGCGGGGACAAGTAATGTGACAACACCAAAATTATTTGATCTAAGTTTTTCTTATACAGGGGATACAGAAGCTCCAAGTAATCCAAATAGTTTTGAAGGAAAATCACAACAGGTTTCAGGGGTAGGACTAACAAATAGTGGATCTTACAGGTATTTTGCCCCATATTTTTCCTGGTCGGGGGCGAGTGATAATAATAAGTCAGGGATAGCGGGTTATTATGTTTATTTTGGAAGAGGAGAAACGGCCAATCCGGAAACAGAAGGAACATATCAAACAATGTCGAATTATACAGTGTCGGATAATATGGTAAACGGGGAAAGATATTATTTGAGAATTAAAACGAAAGATATAGCCGGGAATATATCGAGTGCAGTAACAGGATTTACTTATGTCTATACCGGAGTTGATCCGGCATCTTTTGAGGTGGAAACAAATGAAGTTTTTGGCTTGGGAACAACAAGTAATATTACTATTGCCAATAATTCGATAACTTTAAAACAAAAAGATAATGGTTTTTGGGTGGAAGAAACAATGAGAGGCACACCGGCACCGTATTATGGATCGAATTTGGTTTATTTAAAAAATTTACAAAAAATGTATTTGACTAGAGGCTCGGATACACGTGATTTTTGGGAATATGATATGCCGACAAACACTTGGCTAAACAAAGGAACTTTACCGGATACGGTTTATTATTATGGAGCTAATTTAGTTGAGGGGCCGAGTGGATTTTTGTATGCTCTGAGAGGAAAAAGTAGCAGATCTTTTTGGCGGTATGAAATAGCAACTAACACTTGGTCGGATGCGGCAGCGAGAGATTTTCCGGTAACGGTGAGTTTGGGGACGGATTTAATTTTTGACGGAGAAAAATATATTTATGCGACAGTAGGAAATAGTAGTAGTTTATTTTATCGATATGATACTTCGTTGGATATTTGGGAGAAAATGGCGGATACCGATTTTGGAGCAATTGAAAAACAGAGTAATAATTTAATTAGCGGTGTATTGGGTCCGTTGGCTTATGATGGAGGTGATAATATTTATACTCTTAAAGGAGGATCAACAAGCGGTTTTGCTGTTTATAGTATTGATAATGATACGTGGACGGTTTTACCAGATTTGCCGGATGTCCCGAATTCATCAGCCAGAATTACTTACGAGCAATCAACTAACAGTATTTATTACCAGTCGGGATATAGCTTCTTTTTTAGATTTGATATTGATTCCCAAACGTGGAGTCAGTTGGATGACTTGCCTTATACGGCAGCTTCAGGAAGTTGTTTGGTAACGGTGGAGGATAAATTGTATTGGATAAGAGGCAGTGGAGATAATCGAACTGGCATTTTTGATGTTAAAGCACAAAAATGGAATACTCCACCGAGAGGTTTATTTAATGAATTTTGGAAAGGTCAAGAGTTAATTAGTCAGAGTTGGGGAAGTGCGATGGTAAAAGGTGATGGTCAGAATTATTACATAACTAATGGAAATTTCAGTGATGATTTTGCTAAATATAATCCGGTAACTGGAGAGAGAACTCGTTTGGCTGATATACCACAAGGAAATTATCATATGGGGAAAATGGTTTATTTGCCGGATAAAAATAAAATAATGATGACGAGCAGCTATTATTATCGGGGAGGAAATTGGTTTACTTATGATTTAACTTCAGATACTTGGACGGTGAACACCGGAGATACCATGCCCTGGTCAAATTCGACTTATTCGGGTCACAATTTGGTTTATGATGGAAGTCAGTACGTTTATGCGATGAGGGGTCAGGGGTATGCTGATGTGTGGAGATATGATACTAATGGAATTGAGGGAAGTCGATGGAAAAGAGTAGCTAATGCGCCCAATAGTTTGGATTGGGGAGCCTATTTGGTGAAAAAAGATAATTATATTTATACCTTAAGGGGTTCGGGCTCTAATCCTAATCCGCTTTACCGAATGGATTTGGGAACGACAGCTTGGACAACTTTGCCAAGTTTGCCGGGAAGGGTATATCAGGGTGGTTGGTTGGCTGACGGAGGAGACGGTTATTTGTATGCTACCAGAGGGGAAAATACTAACGAAATGTATCGATATAATATTGGGACATCAACTTGGAGTAATATAACTAATTACAAATCGCCAGTGATTGCTAGTGCCGGGGGTGAAGTGGTGTTTAATGGATCGGATAGGTTATATGTTTTGCCAGGATCAACAACTGATGGGACGTGGAATACAGGAATTTATACATACGTAATTAAAACGGAAGATACTGCCTTCGAAAAAGAGGGAGAATATATTTCGGCGGTTCATGATTTGGGTAAAGTTTATCGGTTAGCTAATTTAACCGTGGGATATACTGGAGCGGATAATTTTAATATAGCTTTGTATACCAAGACAAGTGTTGATAATGTAAATTGGGGCGATTGGGAGTTGTCAACTTTGGATAAAAGTATGACTGATAGAAAAATCTATAAAATAAATTCAGCCGGTGGGAGATATATTAAAGTAAAAATAGAATTATCATCTTTGGATGGAGTTTATTCGGGGATAATTAATAATTATCAAATTAATTACTATCAAGATTCGAGCGCACCAACTAATCCGACTAGCTTGACGGCTTATAGTGGAGTGGGGAGTAGTCAAACATTAACAACTAATATTTGGAATAAATATGAAATACCGGTGTTTGACTGGCCAGATAAAGAGGAAACTAATGGGGCTACAGATGGATTGAGTGGGTCAGGAGTGAAGGGTTACTATATTTATTTTGGTGTAGGAGAAACGGCTGATCCGGCAGTATCCGGAAGTTTGGTGACATTGTCGGAATATACAGCGCCAACAATGGTTTCAGGAAAGACTTATTATTTGAGAATTAAAACGGTTGATGAAGCAGATAATGTGAGT
The DNA here is from genome assembly GCA_018500045.2 of Candidatus Shapirobacteria bacterium. Classification (GTDB taxonomy): domain Bacteria; phylum Patescibacteriota; class Microgenomatia; order UBA12405; family UBA12405; genus WARW01. Next base: position 10,889 of record JAHBAQ020000066.1, read on the forward strand.
GAAAATGTTTGGGAACCGTTTGTTTATAAATTTGATAATGTTAAACCAGTAAATCCAACGACAATTGTGGCCGATCCACCAGGATATTCTACAACTAATAGTTACACTTTTAATTGGAATGAGGCAACGGACAGTAGTTCTTTAATTAAGGATTATTGTTATAAAACAGCAGCGGTAGGAGCAACTGAAGTATGTACCTCGGAGAAAATTGTGACAGGAATTCCGTCATATCAGGCGGGAAGCAATACTTTTTATGTTAGAGCCAGGGATTATGCCGGAAATTTTGCCAATGATTATATAACGGCAACGTATTACTACAGTGCCAATGCACCGTCAGGTCCGAAAAATTTAAGAGTAACACCAGAGAGTAATTCGGTAAACGAATTTGCTTTTAGTTGGGAACCGCCAGAGTTTTATTTCGGGGCGCAAACTGGATTAAGATATTATTATTCGATTAATGCTTTGCCGACTGAGGATAATGTCAATGATATTGGTTTGGCTAATGCTTATTTGTCGGCTGGTCAGTATGCAACTCAAAAAGGAGTTAATTCTTTTTATGTAGTAGCCAAAGATGAGGCGGGAAATATTGATTATGATTTGTATAGTAAAGTAGATTTTACGGCAGTAACATCGGCGCCAGGAATTCCGAGGAATGTAGATATTTCAGATGTATCAGTTAAAGAAACCAGTAATTGGAGGTTGGCGACGGCTTGGGAATCGCCAGAGGCAAGTGGCTCAGGAATTGCGACTTATAAAATTTATCGATCAAAAACTAGTGGAGCTGATTGTTCAACAAATATGGATAATTTTAGGTTGGTTTCTTCGACGACCAGCGAGTCATTTGTCGATACAAATTTATCTCAAGTAAAACATTATTATTGTGTAGTGGCTTGCGATTCAACTAATGAATGTAGTGCACCGTCGAGTACAGTATCGTTATTACCTGATGGTAAATGGAGAGTACCGCCAACATTAATTGGAGAGCCGGAAGTGACAGTAAAAACTAAGTCGGCCTTGGTTAATTGGAGTACTAATAGAACTTCGAGTTCGTTTGTGAAATATGGTAAATCATCGGGAGCTTATGGAGACGAAGTGGGGACTTCAGAACAGGTGGCGGCTCACGTAATTAGTTTGACTGGATTGGATCCAGGAACAACTTATTATTATAAAACGCTATGGACTGATGAGGATGGAAATACAGGTGAATCGGAAGAAGGGAGTTTTACAACTAATCCGGCACCAATGATTTCAACAGTAAAAATTAGTGATGTGAGTTTGTATTCAGCTTATGTGACGTTTACATTAAAGAGTGCCACCAGAGCGACAATTCAGTATGGAAAAACAACGAGTTATGGAGAAACACTGGAGCTGTCGACTTCGACGGCAGAAAATCAGAACTCAGTAAAACTGGAAACATTGGATCAGGGAACAAAATATCATTTGAGAATTCAAGCTTATGACGAGGAAGATAATGTGTTTACTAGTGATGATTATATTTTTGAGACGTTACCGTTACCGAAATTATCAAATATAAAAATACAACAAGTAAAGGGAATGCCGACGGCAACTTTGAGACTTTTGTGGCAATCGAATACAAGTATCAGTTCAATTGTGACTTATTATCCAACAGCAAAACCAGAGATGGTAAAGGATCAAATTAAATTGACATTAGTGAAAAATCACGAAATCATTTTGAATGATTTAGAAGATGATACTGAATATACTTTAGTAATAAAAGGAAAAGATAAAATGAGTAATGGAGCTGAAGCGGTGATTCAAAAAATGAAAACATCAGCAGATATGCGGTCGCCAACAATTAGTAATATTAATATAGAAACTGTGGTTAGTGGTGTGGGTGATGAGGCAAAGGCCCAGGTAATAGTTTCTTGGGACACTGATGAACCAGCGACATCTCAGGTGGAGTATGGTCAAGGTACCGGAAGTGATTATCCAAATAAAACACAAAAAGACAGTAATTTAACCTTGAATCATAGTGTAACGATTTCTGATTTAGAGCCAACACAGGTCTATCATATGCGAATAATAACTGAAGATAAAATGACGAATGGATCACAGTCGTACGATAATGTAGTAATAACGCCTAAAGAAACGAGTTCGGCTTTGAATCTGGTGATTCAGAATTTATCAAAGAGTTTTGGTTTTATTAGTAATTTTGGGACAATGAAATGATGAAAGATAATAAACAAGTGATTCTCGAAACTCAGGATGTAAAAATTGACTTTAAAGTGGGGGATCAAATTGTGACGGTGTTAAAAGGAATAAGTTTAAAAATAATGAAAGGAGATTTTGCTGTAATATTCGGACCGTCGGGTTGTGGTAAATCAACATTGCTTCATTGTATTTTGGGAATGGAAAGACCAACATCAGGAAAAGTGCTGATTGATGGCGAAGATATTTCAGTGATGACCGAGGATGAAATTGTTAAGTTTAGAAAAAGTAGAGTAGGGATTGTGTTTCAACAGGCGATTTGGATTAAGTCATTAAATGTAATTGAAAATGTGAGTTTCCCAAATATTTTAAAAGGAATGAAAAAAGAGGAAGCTCAGAAATTGGCTATGGATACTTTGGAGGAAGTAAGGTTAAAGGATTGGGCCGATCATCATCCGAGTTCTTTGTCGTCAGGACAACAGCAAAGAGTAAGTTTGGCCAGAGCGTTAACTTTGGACCCATTGATAATTGTAGCTGACGAACCTACTGGAAATTTAGATACGGTGGCTGGTGATGAGTTAATTAATTTATTGGCGAAATTAAACACGGAGATGGGTAAAACAATTATTATGGTGACGCACGATTTGGAGTATTTAAAGTTTGCCACTAAATTATTTCATATTATTGATGGATTATTGGTGGAAGAATTTGGTAATAAAGAAGCAATAAAAATGTCGGAGACGTTAAAAACCAAAAAAGGAACCAGAACAGCAGTGACGGTTTATGATAAAAATTATATAAAGGCCAATAAAAAGGAATAATGAAAGATAGATTAAAAAAGGTTTTTGATATAAAAAAATGGGGAGCATCTTTAAAAAAGATGGGGGTATTTACTTGGGATAATATAATTTTTTTGGCAGTACTTTTTGTTTATGTCGTCAGAGGGTTGTTGAGATGGTTATTAAAGGTTAAGTTAATAGGAAGAATTTTTAAATTAATAAAAACGGAGTGGTTGAATGTTAAATTAACTGACTTAATGTATGTGATAGATAAAAATGAAGATGGTGGAGTGTCACGGAGCTATTTGATTGAATTGGCATTTAGAAATATGAAAGCCAAAAGGAATCGGGCAATTGTGACGATTGGAGGAGTAGCTTTGGGAGTAGGAGCGATAGTTTTGTTGGTATCAATTGGATATGGGTTGGAGAAATTAGTGATTGGTCGAGTAGCTAAATTGGATGAATTGAAAATGGCCGATGTGACTTTGGGTAAAGCATCGTCGGTAAAATTGAATGATGAGACGGTAAAGAAAATAGGAGAAATAGAAAATGTTGAAGAGGTGATCCCGGTAGTATTAATGGTGTCGAAGGTTAAGTATAAAAATTCGATTTTGGATGTAATGTCTTTTGGAGTAAATGAAAAATATATTAAGGTGGTAAATCCGACTTTTGTGGCTGGAGAGAAATTTAAGGATAAAGATACGGATTTTGTTTATGTGCCTAATACCGAAAATGGGGTTTTAGGGGTGAGTCAGGAGATAAATTGGATTGATTATACAGAAAGACCGGAAACTGGAGTTTTTGATTTCTCGATGGCAGATAATAGTAGAGTTTTGGTGTTGGAAAGTTGCGAGATGGGAGCAAAACCACTGGGTTATATGATTAGAAGTGAAGGCGGTTATTTGGGAGAATATGTTTGGGGTGAATCGTATGTTGAGAGTGATAGCAAAGTGGTTTTTATGGACAAAAAATCGCGAAAACAATATTCTAAATGGATAAGAGCGAAGGTGCCATTATGGAGTTTGGACAGTGATAATAGAATAATTCCAAAACTAGATACTAATGGTGATCAATCGTGGGGAATTGGGTGCTTTAAACCGGATGAAGTATTAGTGGAATTACAATTAGATGACAGATATAAAAAATGGACATTAGATTCATTTTTAATAAGTGGAAGCGTATTGGGAGAAGCGACCGAATCGGCAGTGTTAGCAACAGATGGAGAAACTCCGGAAGCGTCGACTTCGGCGGATTTGTTTGGTAGTGAGGTGGTGACTGATGCTTCAGGGATGGAGTGGGTAGAGTTTAAGAGTACCAAAGAAGATGTGAATAAATTGAAAGAAGTTGATTTTTCCGGTTCAATAGTGGGGGAGGCTTATATCAGTACAGCGATGTTGAAGTTGTTAAATATGAGTCCGGATGAGGCTTTGGGTAAAACTTTTAATGTATCTTATGTGGTACCCGACGGTAACATAAAGGGGATGACGGGAAGATTACAGTCAAAAGAGAAAGAATATAAAATAAAAGGAGTAATAGAGGATAACAATACGAGCTTTTATTATTATCATTTGGCAGATGCAAAGAGATTGGGAATCTCGGTTTATTCGCAGTTGAAAGTATTGACTGATTCACAGGAGAAATTATCTGGAGTGAGAAAAAACATTGAGTTTTTGGGTTTTAAGACTGACAGTACAGCAGATACGGTGGTTCAAATAGAAAGTTTATTTAAGACTTTAAGACTGATTTTGGGATTGTTGGGAACAATTGCTTTAGCAGTGGCTTCTTTGGGGATGTTTAATACAATGACAGTGTCTCTGTTGGAAAGAACTCGTGAAGTGGGAGTAATGAAAGCCATGGGAATGTTATCGAATGAGGTAAGAGAGTTGTTTTTGGCTGAATCGATGATTATGGGTGTTGGTGGCGGTGTTTTTGGAATTCTTTTGGGTTTTTCTTTAGGAAAGATATTATCACTAGTGTTGTCTTCGATTTCGTTAGTAAAAGGTCAGGGAGTGATTAATATCGTTTATATCCCTTGGTTTTTTACGATGTTTATTATGACGATATCGTTTGTGGTGGGGATGGTAACTGGGTGGTATCCGTCGAAAAGAGCCAGACAAATATCGGCATTAAATGCTTTGAGGTATGAGTAAAAGAGTTAATTACTGCTAAGGCTTTGATAGACTTTTTGAGAAATATTTTTGATGACCTGACTGGATTTTTGAATGTCACCACCTCGAGTCATAATACAAAGGAGATAAGGTTTTTTGGGCATATAAACGATACCGCAATCATGAAATTGGGTCTCACCAGTATCAAGGAATTTTCTTTCTCCAAATTTATGGGCAACTGAAATATTTTTAGGAACACCAGCAACTAAGGCATCTTTGTATTTCGTTTGACTTAGGATAGATAAAGCTTTTTCCGACATATCCTGGTTTAAATACGAGGCGTTAAAAAGAATGCGGTAGAATGAGGCGTAATCTTTGACGGTAATAATATTACCATTAGGATCAGTGAAGGCTTTGGAAATGTCGATGTCTAAGTCTTGGTAGACTTTAATGAATTCTTCGCCACTTAAATTTTGAGAAAGAGTATTGTAGGCATCATTGTCTGATTCAATAATCATTTTTTCGATGAGTTCTTGAATGGTGTATTCCTGATTAGGAGTGAAGGAAACTGATGGTTTAATATTCTGAATTAGGTCCCCCGAGGAGTTAATAATAATAGGAATTTTTTTTTCAAGGAGAGCTGGTTGACCTTCGGCCTTTTTAAAATAAGTGATTAATATGGGAACTTTAATGAGACTGGCCGGAGCAAAATAGGTTTTTTCATTAATACCAATCCAAGGACCGTTGTTGAGATCGCGGAAATAGACAGAGGCAAAATTAATATTTTTACTCTGAATTTCTTGATCGATTACTTGGTTAATGGATTTCTTTAAAGAACTAAGGTTGTTGTTTTGGGCGATATCCGGGTTACATTCTAAAATGGGGTTAATGTATTGGTAGTTGAAATTTTTGCGAACAATTTCTTCTTCGTTTTCTGAACTGCTTGGAGAATGGTTATTTTTTTGATCGAAAAAAGAACCAAGAGTAAACGAAAGGATAAGACTAAAAATCCACAGCCAAAGCGTTTTTGATGAGAACATTGTTTTTATAATAACATAAAATATGTGGAGAAGTGATAAAATAAATGATAATTTATGGCGGATTTTGAATTAATTGAAAAAAAATGGCAAGAATTCTGGAGTGAACATCCAGAGATTTCTGGAGCGATTGATCCAAAAGATAAACCCTCATTGGCTAAAGCTATGGCGGGTAAGAAGTATATTTTAGTGGAGTTTCCATATCCGAGTGGAAGTGGATTACATATTGGCCATACTTTTAGTTTTACCGGAGCTGATGTTTACGCTAGGTTTAATAGAATGATGGGTCACAATGTGTTGTTTCCAATGGGTTGGGATGCTTTTGGTTTGCCAACAGAGAACTATGCGATTAAAATGAAACGTAAACCACAAGAGATAACTAAGGAAAATACGGATCATTTTAGGAGTCAAATGAAAAGATTGGCTTTTTCGTTTGATTGGGGAAGGGAAATAAATACGACCGATCCTCAATACTATAAATGGACTCAATGGATTTTTATTCAATTATTTAAAAAAGGATTAGCTTACAAAAAAGAGATGCCGATTAATTGGTGTCCGAGTTGCAAAATTGGTTTGGCTAATGAAGAAGTAGTTGATGGTAAGTGTGAAAGGTGTGGAGCTGAAGTGTCTCGAAGGAATATATCCCAATGGGTAGTAAAGATAACAGATTATGCAGATAAATTGATTGAAGGGTTAAAAGGAACTGAATTTATTGAAAAAGTAAAGCAACAACAGATTAACTGGATAGGTAAAAGTGAAGGAGCAAAAGTAAAATTCAAAATAGATAGTAGAGATGATTATTTAGAGGTATTTACAACTAGGCCAGATACACTTTTTGGAGCAACATTTATGGTAATCGCCCCTGAACATTATTTAGCGTTAGAATTAGCAAAAACAAATAGTGAGGTAGAAAATTACTTGAAAGAATCTAGGAAAAAGTCTGATATGGAAAGGACGGAACTTTCCAAGGATAAAACCGGAGTGTTCTCGGGATTATATGCGATTAACCCAGTTAATAATAAACAAATTCCAATTTGGATTTCAGATTTTGTATTAGCCAGTTATGGAACTGGAGCAATTATGTCGGTGCCGGCTCATGACGAGAGAGATTTTGCTTTTGCTGAAAAGTTTGGCTTGGAAATAATTAATGTTTATGATGAAGAAGAAAAAGTAATTAATTCTGAATTTTTAAATGGATTAGATCCGAAAGAGGCGTTTGAAAAAATGATTAAGTGGCTAGAGGAAAAAGGGATCGGAGAAAGAATGGCTTCGTATCATTTAAGAGATTGGATATTTAGTCGACAACATTATTGGGGAGAGCCAATACCGATGATTAAATGTCAGAAATGTGGTTGGGTGCCGGTGCCAGATGAACAATTGCCAATAGTGTTGCCGGAGGTAGAGGCTTATGAGCCAACCGATGATGGTAAAAGTCCATTGTCGAAAATTGCTAGTTTTGTGGAATGTAAGTGTCCGGTTTGTGGGGAAAAGGCTGAAAGAGAAACTGATACGATGCCAAACTGGGCAGGAAGTGATTGGTATTTTTTGGGATATATATTAGCCGACAAGATAAACAATGGTTTAGGTTCAAATGATGTAGTAAATGATATATTTAGTTCTAGTCAAGAGGAATTAAAATATTGGTCACCGGTAGATATTTATATTGGTGGAGACGAGCATAATGTACTTCATTTGCTTTATTCTCGATTTATTTATAAATTTTTGTGGGACTTGGGCGTATTACCAAAAGAAAATCCGGAGCCGTATTTTAAAAGAATTTCTCATGGAGTAATTTTGGGTCCAGACAATCAAAGAATGAGTAAATCTAGGGGGAACGTAATC
>JAHBAQ020000037.1 GCA_018500045.2 Candidatus Shapirobacteria bacterium
AAGCGATATCCCAACCAACAACTGATTTGATCATATTAGAAACTTCTGAATTACCGTTAAGTGAATTTGAGCTTAGTTTATTTTTTTCGATTTCATCAAAAGAAATAGAGGCGATAGCGACATGATTAGAAAAATAGGTTTCGATAGATCCGAGTAAAATGGAAACTAGTTTAAGGCGATCTGGTTGGTCAGTATTTTCAATGTCAAAAATTAGTTTGGTAAATTGGGGATAAATTTTAGTCAACTGAGAAACAATATTTAAAGTTTTGTAAGTAGTATTTAAATATTTAAAGCCACCAGTATCAGTATAAATGCCGGCGAACAGACAAGCAGCGATTTTGTTATTTAATTTAATTTTTCGAAGCTGAAATAAATCGAACAAAACCTGACAAGTAGCCGGACTAGTAGGACAAATAAGATTGATTTGGGCAAATTTTTCGCTACTAATGTGATGATCAATACAAACAGTTTTAAGTTTTTTAGGAAATTTAAGAGTTCCTAAGCGACTAATTTGTTTGGGAGATGATGAGTCTAAAATAAGAAATAAATCATATTGATTAAGATCGATTTGAAAGATGTTTTTGGGAATAATTTTGTCTGCTCCGGGTAAGGTGATTAAGTTTTTAGGTAAATCATTATCACCTTGAATTAGAGTAACGTCTTTGTTTAACGATTTGAGAACGTGATACATGGCTAAAGCGGAACCGACGGAATCAGCATCAGGACCAGGATGAATGTGAAGAAGAATTTTTGAAGAACGATCGATTTCTCGCCAGACTTTTTTGGCCGTAAATTTAAAACTTAACATAATTTATTTTAACCGAATTTTGGATAACAACACTTTTTATATTTTTTGCCCGAACCACAGGGACAAAGATCGTTGCGACCAACAATTTGGTCTTTTTTGATAGGTTGAGGTAATGGAGGTAGTTGCTCTGGCTCACTATCATTTACTTTATTGTTTGAGTTATTAGGTTCTGACTGATTTTCGAGAGCGGCTCCCCTACCTTCAGTAACATTTTGAGGTGTTACAGTTTGAGGTGCAACTGGCTCGAGACGGAAAATTTTACGAGTGAGATTATATTCAAATTGTTCCATAAGTTTTTGAAACATTTCGAAACCTTCTTTGCGATATTCAACTAAGGGGTCTTTTTGGGCATAGCCACGAAGTCTGACACCATCACGTAAATCATCGAGGGCGGTAAGATGTTCAACCCAAAGAGGATCGATGGTGGAAACAACGGAGAAAGCTAAAATACTATCGGCAATATCTCGACCGAACATTTTGACCCGTGATTGCCATTGATCTTCTAAAACTTTAATCAAAAGTTCTGAAGGGTTATCGGTTTTTTGTAAATCTTTGAGAAGATCACTCCGGCCAGAAGAATTTAACGGTAAAATTTCTATAAATTCAAGTGAAACTTTTTCGTAATCGATTTTACTGGTTTCATAAGACGTATTGATACTTATCAAATTATTAATTTGATTGGATAAATACTTAAAAACTAATTCGTGGTTTTTATCTGAATCATCCTTTTGATTTAATAGAACTTGATCACGTAGACGATAAACGATTTGACGTTGTTTATTGATAACATCGTCATATTCGACCAAGTTTTTGCGAGCATCGAAATGGAAACCTTCAACTTTAACTTGAATCTGTTCGATAACTCGAGAAACTAAAGGATGAGTTAATGGGACATCTTCAGGCATATTGAATCGACCCATAAGAGAACTGATTTTGTCGCCACCAAAAATACGCATAATGTCGTCGTCGAGAGCGACATAAAATTGAGAGTAGCCTGGATCACCTTGACGACCGGCACGACCACGTAATTGATTATCAATACGACGCGATTCGTGGCGTTCGGTACCAATAACACAAAGACCGCCTAATTTAATAACTTCATCGTGTTCTTTTTGCCATTTTTCTTTGTCAACAGCATCTTTGGGCCCACCCAAAATAATGTCGACACCTCGTCCAGCCATATTGGTGGCGACAGTGATACCACCTTTTTTACCAGCTTTAGCGATAATTTCAGCTTCTGAGCGATGATTTTTTGCATTTAAGACTTGATGCGGTAAACCTTTTTTGCGAAGCAATGAAGAAATAACTTCATTTTTTTCAATAGAAGTAGTACCAATAAGAATTGGTTGACCGGTTTTATATTTTTCTTCAACTAAATTAGCGATAGCGGCATATTTTGACCGTTGAGTTTTGAAAATTAAATCGTGTTGATCGGAGCGTTGAACTGGACGATGAGTAGGAATAGAAACAACATCAAGATCATAAATTTTTTTGAATTCTTCAGCTTCGGTCATAGCAGTACCAGTCATACCAGCAAGTTTTTCGTAAAGGCGGAAATAGTTTTGAAAAGTAATAGTGGCCCAAGTTTGTGATTCTCGCTGGACAGTAACACCTTCTTTAGCTTCGACGGCTTGATGAAGACCATCTGACCAACGACGACCAGCCATAAGACGACCAGTAAACTCATCGACAATAATTATCTCGCCGTCCTTGAGGACATAATCTTTGTCTTTGTGAAATAAGGCTCTGGCTTTGATAGCATTTTCAATATAATGAATAGTTTCAAAAGATTCCTCATATAGATTGGTGACATTTAAAATTCTTTCAACTTTTCGAATACCGTATTCTGATAAAGTAGCCGAACGAGATTTTTCGTCGATAACATAATCGGTGGGTTGAAGTTGTTCGGCGATTTTAGCAAATTTATAGTATTTGTCTGTCGGTTGATTATTTGGTGAAGAAATAATTAGTGGGGTTCGAGCTTCATCGATAAGAACAAAATCGACTTCGTCAACAATAGCAAAATGATGTGGTCGTTGAACCACTTGATTTTGGTGAGGAGCCATATGGTCGCGAAGATAATCGAAACCAAATTCATTATTAGTACCATAGGTGACATCAGCTAAATAAGCTTCTTGGCGAGAAACCGGTTTAAGATGGGCTAAACGATCATCAATTTTTTCCGTTTCATCAGTATATTCAGGATCTAATACAAAAGACTGTTCGTGAACTAAACAAGAGGTAGAAATGCCCAAAAGATGCAGAGCTTTGGGATACCAACCAGCACCAACACGAGTTAAATAATCATTTGGAGTGACAATGTGAACACCTTTGCCAGTTAAAGCATTTAAAAAGGCAGGAAAAATAACCGAGTGAGTTTTACCTTCTCCCGTCTTTTGTTCGGCAATAGCGCCCTGATGAAGGGTGATGGCCGACATAAGCTGAACGTCGTAAGCTCTTTCACCAATAGTCCGTTTGACAGCTTCACGGACGACAGCAAAAGCTTCGGGGAGAAGATCATCTAAAGTTTTTCCTTTCTTAAGTTGTTTTTTAAAATAAATGGTTTTTTGGGATAATTCTTCGTCATTTAATTTGGTAATGTCGGCTTCAAAAGAATTAATTTTGTCAATCAATTTTTGATACGACCGAATACGTTTGGCATTGTCATCAAAAACATTTTTTAAGAGTGAGAACATAGGTTTAATTATAAACTAGTTGAAAAGTTAATTTTAAAATACCTTCGTCCGGTTCCGACAAAGAATTGAAGGAACCGGACTGGGGTGGCTCCTCTAGCTTTGTGAAGGTTTGATAACGTCAAAGTTGGTATAAGGACGTAAACATTCCGGGATAATAACACTACCATCGGCTTGTTGATGATTTTCGATAATAGCTAAAACGGCACGGTCAGTAATCATAGTAGCGTTTAAAATATGAACAAATTCGTTTTTGCCATTAATTTTAACTTTGGTATTGAGACGGCGGGCTTGATAATCACCGCAGTTACTACATGATTGAGTTTCGCGATAGGCATTTTGGCCAGGGAACCAAGAATTGATGTCATACATACGACGATTGGGTTGAGGTAAATCACCAGTACAATTTTTGACAATTTGATAAGGAATACCAAAATCTTGCATAATTTCTTCTTCATTAGCTAACATTTCGAGACACATATCATCAGAAATTTTATAGTCAGGAAGAGTAAAAATATTCATTTCAACTTTGTTGAAGAAATGAACTCGCAACATACCTTTCATATCTTTACCATAAGTGCCAGCTTCACGACGAAAACATGGTGAAAAATTGACGTATTTTAAAGGTAAATTATTAGCATCTAAGATTTCATCCATATGGTATGGGACAACGGCGTGCTCGGAACTAGAAATAAAAACTAAATCATCTTCTGGTGCAGAATAATAAGCATTGAATAAATTTTTATTACTAGCATAACCACATTTCCATTCACTAGAACTTTTGACCATCGCTGGAGGAATCATACCGATAAAACCTTTTTTGATAAGTTTTTGGAAGGCGTAAAACATAACAGCCATTTCGAGAACAGCACCTTGACCTTTAAAATAACCAAAACGAGAACCAGAAACTTGAGCGGCTTTTTTGACGTCAAGAATGTCTAATTTTTCACCAAGATCAGCGTGATCTAAAGGCTGAAAATCGAATTTGCGAGGTTCACCGACAGTTTTGTAAACCGGATTTTCTGAATCATCCTTACCAACCGGAACATCACTAGCAGGAATATTAGGAATCTCTTCTAAGATTAAATTTTGTTTATCTTCAGTTTCTTTTAGGTCAGTTTCTAAAGTTTTGAGTTTTTCTTTGATAGCTCCAGCTTGTTTTACTTGTTCTTCGGTGGGTTTACCAGTAAATTGACGACTAAGCGCATTTTGTTCAGCGCGAAGTTTTTCGACATTAGATAAGAGTTCACGGCGGGAAGAATCGAGTTGGATAATTTCGTCAACAACGGAGGAATTTTTTTGACGGTTAATTAATGCTTGGCGGACAGTTTCAGGGTTATCCCTTAGCAAATTAATGTCAATCATAATTGGAATATTTTAACAGAGATTAAGGGATAAAATCTACGCAGATTAAACGCAAAAGATAAAACCTCTCTGTCTTGCTTCGCTTCGACATCTCCCATTAAAAAAGGGAGAAGCCTTTATTTATTTTATTTTCTAAGTACAGATTAATTATAATCCAATCTCTGGGGCGATTGATTGCATGGAGGTAAGACAAATTTCAATGAATTTTTCCAAAGGAATATTTAAACCTTCGGATAACTCACACATTTTAATTTCATCACGGCGAGTACCGGCGGCAAAACGAGGTTCTTTGAGAAATCTTTTGAGAACCGAACTAACCTTAACATCACTTAATTTGCGGGAGGGATAAACAAAAGCAACAGCAACAATCAAACCAGTTAAACTATCGGCACAAAAGATGGACCATTGAGCCTGAGTAGTTGGATTAATACCAGAAATTTTTGGAGCATGAGATTTGACTAATTTATCGAGATCATCAGAAATTTCTAAATTAAATTTCGAGAGGGCCTGCTTGGTTTTGTTGGGATGAGATTCTTTGAAATCTCCGGCGTAATCAATGTCGTGAATTAGACCGGCTAAAGTCCAATCATCGCGAGACAATTCACCTGATTTAAGTAAATTATTTTGAGATAGATAATCATAAATACCGCCCAGACAGCTTTCTAAAGCTAAAGAATGAGAAACAATATTTGGCTCCAAAGAATTTTTAAGAGCGTTAAAATAATTTTGGCGATTCATATTATTTGTCAAATTTTTTCCAAATTCCGTTACTAATAACTTCTATATTATCACCATCAACTTTGATGGCAGTATTATCATCGACGCCATAAATAGGATGAGAATATTTTTTGGATTGTACTTCTAAATTTTCAAAAGTTGATTCGGGAAAATATTCTGAGTTAATATGTGGTTCAACCATAAAGTTAACCAAATTTAATCCTTGATGACAAATTTCTTCATTAATTTCCTTGAGCGGTTTTGACTCAAAATCGGCATTAATGATACTTGGAGTAGCGATAATTGTGCCCGCACTAACACCAATATAAATTTTTGTTTCAAGTAATTTAGGAAGAATTTTGGAAAGACCGGATTGATTAAACCAATACATTAAATGATAAGTATTGCCACCTTCCACAAATAAAATATCAGCTTCTTTTAACCGTGTTTGCCAAATCTTTTTGGGTAAAGCAGAAATATCGACAATATCTACCTGTTTGAATTTTAAAAAACTTAGACGACGAAGATCATCGATAAGCCAATCTTTGTCACCGGATTCTAAATTGGCAGCAGTGGGAATAAAGGCGACATTGAGCTGATCTAAAGGTTTACCGGCCAATTCATCAAGACCTTGAAGAATGGTTTGATTGGTAATCCCGGCTGAAGTTAAGAGTAATTTCATTGATTTATTTTACTCTTCATTTCTCATGGCGGGGAAAAGAATGACGTCTTTGATGGTAGATTGGTCAGTAAGAAGTTGGGTAAAACGATCGATACCCATTCCCCAACCGGCAGTGGGTGGCATACCGTATTCCAGAGCGCGGATATAATCGCTGTCAAACTGCATAGCAGTTTCATTACCTTTCTTTTCGAGAGCAACTTCATCGAGCCAACGATCTGATTGATCTTTGGGATCATTTAATTCATTGTAAGCCTTGAGGAATTCAGTACCACAGATGAGCAATTGGAATGAGGAAATTTTAGTAGGATTGTCGGCCTTGCGTTTGGCCAAAGCAATCATTTCGGCGGGATAATCACAAATAAAGGCCGGCCCAACAATGTTTGGTCGAACGTGTTCTTTGTAAAGAGCATCGAAACAAGCGCCAAGACCAACAACGCCTTTCATATCAACTTTAAGGTTTTTATCTTTTAAAGCTTGTTTAAAATCTTCTTCGGTGTGAATTTGATCAATATCAATTTCAGTGTGTTTTTTGATGACATCGGTAAAAGTAATTCTTTCAATAGGTTTAGCGAAATCTAAATCGGTACCTTGAAAAGAAAATTTGAGACCACCTTTGACCATTTGAATAATCTTTTTTACAAGCTCTTCAGTAAATTCCATTAAAACTTCGTAATCAACATAAGCCCAGTAAAATTCTATTTGAGTGAATTCGGGATTATGAAAACGAGAGACACCTTCGTTACGGAAATCACGGCTGACTTCATAAACTTTTTCAAAACCACCGACAATTAATCTCTTAAGATAAAGTTCGTCGGAGATACGAAGATACATATCCATATCGAGAGTGTTGTGATGAGTGACAAAAGGTTTAGCTGAAGCTCCACCGTAAACCGGTTGTAAGACAGGAGTTTCAACTTCCATAAACCCGTGATCGTCAAGAAAACGGCGCATTTCAGTTAGTATTCTGGTTCTAGTTTTAAAAACTTCTCGAGTTTCAGGATTAACGATGAGATCAACATAACGTTGGCGATAACGCTCTTCAACATCTTTAAGACCATGCCATTTTTCGGGAAGAGGACGAAGGTTTTTGGATAAAATTTCAAATTTATAGACATTGATGGTAGTTTCACCCGCAGTTGTCTTGAAGACTTCACCGCAAACAGAAACAATGTCACCTAAATCAAGAAGTTTGGTCTGAGACATTTTGTCAGCAAGAATTTTTTCCTGAAAGAAAAGTTGAATCTTCCCTGTTTGATCGTGTAAATCAGCAAAAAGAATTTTACCGTGGCCACGAAGTGACATTAAACGACCAGCAATTTCGACTGATTTATCCATTTGTTCCCTGGCTTGAGCCACAGAAGATTTTTGAGATAAATTTGGTTGTGGATAGGGATTAAGCCCGAGAGACTTAATTTTTTCTAATTTGTCTAAGCGCTGCTTTTGAAGTTCGTTTAGCTTTATTTCTGCCATGTAATTATTTTACTATACCAAAGGTCAAATTACTTGATAGATACAATCTTGTAGACAATTTTGCCTACTGGGGCTTCAACTTCAATTTCTTCATTAACTTTTTTACCAATTAAGGCTTTGCCTAATGGTGATTGGTCGGAAATTTTATTGACAGTAGGATCTGATTCCAATTGATTAACAATAAAAAATTCTTTGGTAGCAGCAGCAACTTTAATTTTTACTTTACAACCTACCTGAATGGAATCAAAAGAAGCTTTGTCACTAATTATTTCACTGTTTTCAAGGGTTTCCTCGATTTGTTCAATTTGATTATTGGTGACCTCTAATTCTTCTTTGAGTTGCGAGGCCAGACCATCTTCACCAGATTCATCAGGTTGAGCTACTTCCTCAATTTGAGTAATCAAGTGTTCTTGTTTATCTTTTAAATCTTTCAGCTGTTGGGTCAACTGATCATAACCGGCCCTGGTCAAAAGATTTTTCTGGTTCATGGTTTTTATAAAAAAAGACTCCCGAAGGGTTTAAATTCTGCACGGGAGAAGCAGACATTGAGTTAGTATCTTAAGCTAACGAAGACCTTTTGTCAAATAAAAATTAATGGTTTAATTGATTGTGGTCTTAAACAACTTTTTTAAAATAACACCTGAAAAAAGGTACGTCAAGATAAGAAAAAAAAATGGGGTGATTTATAGTAACCCGAGGTGGTGGAAGAAAATGATTTTTTACTTTGGGAGTGTTTTGGTAGTTTTTTCTTTGGTGGGAATACTATATATATATGAACCTATAATGATAAGTTGGATCAAATATAAATTAATCAATCAGAATCAAGTTTTGGCAGAGATTAAAAAAATAAAACAACAAAATAGTCTGACACCAACGCCAACAATTATTCCCACTGTAAGTAATACGCCAGAGCCAACTGCAATTCCAGAACCAACACCAATACCATTGCCAGTGGCAGATTCTGATGAATTCAAAATAAAAATACCTAAAATTGGGGCAAATACTAAGATTCAGGCGAATGTCTCGCCTTACTCAAAAGAAGAATATTTAAGGGTTTTAAAGAATAATCTAATAGCACACTCGGACGAGTCTTCTTTGCCGGGAAAAGGTAAAGGGACGGCAGTTTATTTATTTGCTCACTCAAGTCAACAAGGAGTGTTTGATGCCAGGGAAAATCCGGTATTTTATCTGTTAGGGGAATTAGAAAGTGGTGATGATATATTGGTGAGTTATAATGGTAATCTTTTTACATATCGGGTATATATGGAAAAAGTTATTAAATCGAAAGATACTGATTACTTAAATTATACAGACAGAGATAAAGAAATATTGATTTTACAAACTTGTTGGCCAATTGGGACTAATTGGCAAAGACTTTTAGTGTTCGCCGAGAGAATTTAGTGATTTAAACTAAAAAAGTGATATAATCGCCCTATTATAGGTATATTAATTACTTATGAAGGAAAGATATAAAAAACCTAGTGAGGGCCAATTTTTTCTTGGTTTTGAAGGTGGAGAAATCACTTATAGAGAAATATTGCCATCTGTTAGAGTGAATTTAGTTTTAAATGGTGTTGATTTTTCGAAACTAGAACCAAACTATGGTGGTTATGCTAGATCAGCTTATATTAAACAAGAATCACTAGAAATGATGAAAAAAAGAACTGAGTTTATAGGAACTGACCAAGAGTTTTTAAAAACATTAGTGGTCTTTCCAGTTGGAACCGAAATTAAATTTCAAAATATTAGTAGAAATAAATATAAATTAAATATTTCAACGGTGGTTCATGAGGTTGAATCAAGAGATCAAATCGATGTTCCTTGCGGTTGCCGATGGTATCAGGTTATATCATCATTAATTGATGATGATCGAAAAATGGAAAAGAAATGTATAACGTATAGGAAGGAGGGAGGTGAACACCCATATACTTTAGGATCAGGAGAATATTTTTATGCCAGGCCGGAATGTAGTTCAAAAAAAGTTTGTATATCAGTTATAGGAAAAAATGGTTTTGGGTCTAATTAATTTAAAATAAGTTTATTTCTTAAAATATTTTTTCTGTAACGGTTGGAAAAACGGTGGGCTTCGTCACGAATTTGCTGAAGTAACTGAAGAGCAGGAGAATTTTTGGGTAAATTAATTTCCCGCCAATCATCAACGGTTTTTATAACAATTGTTTCGAATCTCTTGGCAAGTCCGATGATACAAATTTGGCTGGTTTGAGGATTAGTAGAAATTTCTAAGGCTTGATGAGCTGCAGAAACTTGAGGTTTTCCCCCATCGACCATTAAGATATCCGGAAAAGACCATTCTGGATGTTTGAGACGACGATAAATGATTTCTTTGATCATAAATTGATCATCTGGGGTAATTTTACTGTCAATTTTAAATTGACGATACTGTGAAGTATCAATTTTGCCATTTTGATAAACCGTCATAGCGCCGACAAAAACTTTTGAGCCAAGATTGGAGATATCGTAGCCCTCGAGACGATTGATTTGCTTAAGTTTGGGAAAATAAGGCGACAAAGTTAAAACCAATTGATCACAGGCTTTTTGATATTTATCTTCCTTAAAATCAATTTCTTGATAAAGGTGACTGAGACTTTGCCAACCAGAAATAACGTAATTTAAAGAATTGATTTGGTCTCGACGAACTTTAGCTAATTCATAATTTTCTGTTTTAGAAAAATTATTCATTTCCTTAGTTAATTGAGAAATTAATTTATGAAAATGGCCATTGAGAATTTTTTTTATTTTGGAAATATTGGTACGATATTCTTTTGGATCTGGATTAACACCTGGACAAAGACCAAGGTGACAGTATAGACAAGGTTTAGGGTCATGTTTTTTGGAATAATAAGGAAAAATGTGACGGATAGTTTTAAGAAGACTTTTGACTGAACGACTATCAGGAAAGGGACCAAAAAATATGTCGTTTTGATTTAAAGTTGATTTGAAAGCGGGTTTAATAATAGGAAACCTATCTTTGGTAATAGTGATATAAATGTAGCTTTTGTCGTCTTTGAGTTGAGAATTGAATTTGGGTCGATATTGTTTGATGAGACTGGATTCAAGAACTAAAGCTTCGATTTCGGAACCGACGGTATGAAAACTAATATCAGCAATTTCGGAAACTAGACGGCTAGTCTTATATCCAAGAGCGTGATCGGACTGAAAATATTGAGAAACCCGTTTTTTTAAATTAACGGCTTTGCCAATGTAAATTATGTTCCCTTGAATGTTTTTATAAATATAAACACCAGGAGAATTTGGAAGATGACTTAAATCAATCACATAGGTATTATATAATGAAACTATGAAAGGAAAGGAAAAAATCTTAGCAATTTTTTTTGGGATTATTTTGGGACTTTCGGGTGTTATTAGATTTTTTCAAACAAAAGATTACAATACGCCTTTTACATATGATCAAGCCAGAGATATGTTGGATATCAGAGCTTTGGGAGAATTTAAAGATTTGGCAGTATTAGGACCAACAACTTCAATTAATGGATTACGATTAGGCCCATTTTATTATTATTTTAATTTGCCGGCTTATTGGATTGGTGGTGGAAGTCCACAAGCTTTGGTTTACTGGAATATATTGTTGTTTTTAGTTTCTGGTGGTTTTATTTTTTGGTATTTCAGAAAAAGAAATATAATTTTGGGTTTTTTGGTGGGAAGTTTGTTTTTGATGTCACCACAAATGTTTAATTTGACGAGATATTTTTGGAATGCCAATATGGCAACTTATTTGAGTGTTTATTTTTTTGTGGCGTTGTGGAATTTTTTGGAGAAAAAAGACAATAAATCGATTTTATGGTTAGGACTAACGGCAGCAATGATGACTCAGTTTGAAGCAGCATTTGGGATAGTGTGCTTAGGCTTTTCAGTGTTAATAATTTTGTTAAACAAAAAAGCTAAACACTGGAAAAGTTTTTTAATTGGAGTAATCCCTTGGTTTTTACCTCAAATACTGTTGGAAATAAAAAATAAATTTCAGATGACGAAATTATTGTTAGGATTTTTTGACGGCAGCAATCAGGTGTTGGGTGACAAAATGAGTTTAGGAGAAACTGCAAGTTCGCATTTTAATAAAATAATTAGTTTTTTTGAGGGGCAATTTATGGCAAGTTATGGTTGGGGTTTTGGGGTTTTAATTTTAGCAGTGGGATTGATTTTGATAAATAAAAAATATCGAAAAGTTGGTATTTATTTTGTATCTTTTTTACTGTTTGCTTTTGTTTTTTATACAACAGTTTATCATCACGAATTAAAGACTTGGTACTTGGAGAGTTTAAGGGTTTGGTATTGTTTTGTAATTGGAATTGGATTAGTAAACATTAATAAATTTAAAAATTTGGCTGGAATAATAATTGGGGTATTTTTATTGAGGAGTATTACTTTAACAAAAATAGATCAGTGGCAGTTTGTAAATAGTGATTTTGGTAAAAATGATCCCAAAAAATTAGCTAATCTAATTAAAAATATTGACTGGGTGTACGAAAAAATAAATGGTGACGGCTTTGAGGCTTACACATATGTACCGGAAATTTACGACTACTCAAATCAGTATTTATACTGGCAATATGGCATAAAGAAATATGGTTATATGCCAAATAAAGTTTCTTATAGTATTACCGAAGTACCGGAATATTTAAGAACTCAAAATGAGTTTTATAAAAAAACCAAGGAAAGTAAAAGTAAAAAAATTGCTTTGATTTATGAAAATAATGACAAATCTATTGGATGGTTGGGTCAATTTACAAAATATTGTACGGTGGAAAAATGGCAAACAGAATGGAATACAACGGTGGAAATTAGGGAGAAATGCTCTTTTTGAGGTATTGGCCGGTGTAGGAACGATCACAATTCATAACATCTTTGACAGTACCAGCGACAACTAGCTCCCCACCCTTTTGCCCACCTTCGGGACCCATATCAATAATCCAATCGGCATTTTTAATCATATCAAGATTGTGTTCGATAACCACGACTGTATTACCCTTATCAACTAATTTTCGTAAGACAGTAATTAATTTATCGACATCGTAAAAATGTAACCCAGTAGTAGGTTCGTCGAGAATATAAAGCATTTTACCTCGACCTAATTTGACTAATTCACGACTAATTTTGAGACGCTGCGATTCCCCTCCGGATAAAGTATTTGATGGTTGGCCTAATTCCAAATATCCAAGACCAACATCTTGAATAGTAGTTAACATCCGTTTCAATCTGGGAATATTTTTGAAAAATTCAGCGGCCTCATCAATGGTCATTTTAAGAATTTGAGCAACATTCTTACCTTTGTATTCAACTTCCAAAGTTTCTTCTTTATATCTGGTACCATGACATTCGTCGCAAGTGACGTAAATATCGGGCAAAAATTGCATTTCGATTTTGATTTGACCTTGACCTTCACAAATAGGACAGCGACCTGGTTTGGCGTTAAAAGAAAAACGATCAACGTTAAAACCACGAATTTGAGCTTCAATGGTTTGAGCCATAAGTTTGCGGATGTCATCAAAAATTTTGGTGTAAGTGGCCGGATTACTGCGAGGAGTCCGACCTATTGGTGACTGGTCGACTAATAAAACATCAGTAACATTGTCAGCACCAGTAATTTCGTCGTATTTACCAATAAAACCATAGTAACTACCAAGGGTGGCTTTGCGAACACCGCCATAAAGAGTATCGTGAACTAAAGTAGATTTACCGGAACCAGAAACACCAGTGACACAAACTAATTTGTTTAAAGGGAAATCGACATCGACATGTTTAAGATTCCATTGACTGGCACCTTTGATAGAAATTTTATAATTAGGATTAATTAAACCGGAGTCAAGATTATTTTTGATTTGTAATTTGCCGGATAAATATTTGCCAGTGAGAGACTTACTATTCTTTTTGATATCTTCTAAACTTCCTTGGGCGACAACTTCACCACCGTGTTTGCCAGCATACAAACCAAAATCGACGATATAATCGGCAGATTTTATAACATCTTCGTCGTGTTCAACCACAACTAATGAATTACCTAAATCTTTGAGTTTTTGTAAAGTGGCAATTAAGCGATCATTGTCGCGAGAATGAAGACCAATGGTTGGTTCATCGAGAACATAAAGAACACCGGTTAAGCCGGTACCAATTTGACTAGCCAAACGAATTCGCTGTGATTCGCCGCTGGATAAAGTACCAGCTTCGCGATCGAGACTTAAATAATCAAGACCAACAGCCAATAAAAATTCAATACGAGCAGCCAATTCTTTTTTGATAGGAGTCACAATTTCTTTTTCTTTATCACTGGTTAAAACTGAATCAAGATTGTTTAACCAACTGTTTAATTTTTCGATGGGTAATTGAGTAATTTGATAAATATTTTGACCTAAAATGTGGATAGAAAGAGCGTCCTGATTGAGACGAGCGCCGTGACAAGTAGTACATTCGCTTTTGATCATAAATTTTTCAAGCTCTTCACGGATAGCATCGGAGGAAACTGAGGCATAACGACTCTCCATCATTCTGGCGCGCCATTCAGGAAATTTTGATCGATCAACTTGGTATTTTGAGCCAAGACCTTTACATTCGGGACAAGCACCTTCAGGAGAATTGAAAGAAAATAAACGTGGTTCAATTTCTGGCAAAGAAATATTACAATTGGGACAAGCAAAATTTTCGGAAAATAAAGTGTCAGTAAAATCTTTGGGGTTTTCAGGAAAATTGAAACCAGGATCGTTGACTTGAGCAGTAATAACCAAACCATTAGCTAATTTCATAGCTTGTTCAGTATCATCGATAAGACGATCGTAAATTGGTTTAGGATCTTTGAGATTGTCTTTGCTAACAGAAACACGATCAATAACGGCATCGATGTCGTGTTTGTTGGTTTTGGCGATACCGAAATCAGAATACAAGTCGATAATTTGATTGTCGACACGAATCCACTTGTAACCCTGTTTTTTTAGATTCTCAATTAAACCTTTAAAGTCGCCTTTTTTATCTTTAACAACTGGAGATAAAACTAAAAATCGATAAATATTAAGACCAGAGGCCATAACTGAAGCAGTATTTAAAATTTGAGTGACAATTTGTTTACTACTTTGGGGAGAAACTTCACGACCACAATTGGGACAATGGGGATGACCAATGCGGGCAAAAAGTAAACGAAGATAATCATAAATTTCAGTGACCGTACCAACAGTAGAACGAGGGTTATGGGAAATAGCTTTTTGATTGATAGCAATAGATGGAGAAAGACCGTCAATAAGGTCAACTTCAGGACGTTTCATGTTGCCCAAAAATTGACGAGCATAGCTCGACAAGCTCTCTACATAACGACGCTGACTTTCAGCAAAAAGAGTATCGAAAGCCATAGAAGATTTACCCCTGTCTCTTATACACATCT
>JAHBAQ020000083.1 GCA_018500045.2 Candidatus Shapirobacteria bacterium
CATAACCACTCCGTCTGCTGTAGGAAAAAAGATATCCTGGCACAATGACCCTACGCAAAGAATTTTTTGCTCTTTTTTTGTTTTATTTTTCTGCATATTTAAAAATTTTTTATTTAACACATGCCTGTGTGATTTCGCAGCTTTGCAACAACGAACCTTTGCTCATTATTTCCGGTTTAGGCATTTCAAGCACTTCCAAAAGCGTGGGCACAATATTACCCAAGACTCCACCGTCACGCAATTTTCTATTTTTAAATTTTTCACTAACCAAAAGGAAAGGGACTGGATTTTTAGAATGAAAAGTATTAGGCTGCTCGGTATCAAAATCGATCATATCATCCGCATTGCCATGATCAGCTGTAATAATCAAATTCCCTCCTTTTTCTAGAACAGCTTCAGAAATTCTCCCGATTTGTTTATCCAAAAATTCAATTGCTTGAATAGTAGCTTTTAAATTTCCCGTATGGCCAACCATATCGGCATTGGCAAAATTAATGACTATAAAATTATACGCATCCGTAGCTATTTTTTGCAAAACATAATCCGTCACTTCTCTGGCTGACATTTCTGGTTTTTCGGCGTAAGATTTTACGTCTGGAGAGGCCAAGTCAATTCTTTCTTCACCATCAACTGGTTCGCTGTAACCACCGTTTAAAAAGTATGTGATGTGCGCAAATTTTTCTGATTCGGCAATGTAAAGTTGCGCCAGTTCTTTCAAAACTGATGGCAAAGTAATTTCAACCGGATGTCCAGGAAAAGCGGTGTGAATACTTAGGTCTGGACCAAAATCTGTCATGGCAACAAAATAGAGATTGTCTATTTTATCGATAATGGGCATATCATCTTTTATTATACGCTCATTATTCATAGCCACAAAAAGCTTGGTAAATTGACGTGACCTATCGGAACGTAAATTAAAGAAAATTACCGCATCACCTTTCTTGATCTGTGCCACCGGTTTATCTTTTTCGTAAATAACCGTTGGCAAAATATATTCATCCGTTAAATTATTTCTATAGGCTGCTTGAACGGCCTCTTCCGGCGAAGCAGCTTTCTCTCCGCGAGCAAAAACCATGGCATCATAAGCCAAGGTTAATTTTTTCCAATTTTTGACCCTGTCCATGCCATAGAATCTTCCGCCAATAGTTGCCACTTTACCACGCCCTTCTTCCTGCATCATGGTTTTGAATTTTTGCAAATGTTCCAAGGCACTTCGCGGGTAAGAATCCCGCCCATCAGTAAAAAGATGGCAGAAAACATTTTGGACTTCATTTTTTTTTGCTAATTGCAACAGAGCTCTAAAGTGTTCCGGGTCGCTGTGCGGACTATCTGTATTGCCCATAAGTCCTAGCAAATGCAACTGACTTCCGTTTTTCTTAATATGCTCCATTGCTTCCAGAAGAACTTTATTTTCAAAAAAAGTTCCGTTTTGAATACTCTCCGTAATAAAAAAAGAATCTTGCAAAACAACACGTCCGGCACCAATATTCATATGGCCAGTTTCTGAACCACTCATCTTATGATCCTCTAGTCCCACATCCTCTCCAGTTGCTCCCAGAGTTGTTGATGGATAAACTTCATATAACCGATCCAAGATCGGTTTTTTAGCCAAAGTGATGGCATTGCCTCGCGACGGCGGAGCCACGCCCCAGCCATCCAGGATGATCAATATTGTCGGTGCTTTATGCTTAAGCATTTTGTATTTTATTCTTTATAATACAGCTATTTTTGCAATTCTTCTTCTATTCTAAGTAGGCGATTATATTTACAAAGCCTCTCTCCTCTAGAGAGCGATCCGGATTTGATAAAATCCGCTCCAACAGCCACCGCCAAATCGGCAATAAAATCATCCGTTGTTTCGCCGCTACGATGAGAAATAACAATTTTCATTTTATTTTTTTGCGCCAGTTTTATGCATTCAATTGTCTCACTAAGAGTCCCGATTTGATTTAATTTAATCAGAATAGCATTGCAAGCTTTTTCTTCAATAGATTTCTGCAACCTTTTGACGTTGGTAACCAGCAGATCATCTCCGATTAAAATAATTTTCTCGCCCAGTTTTTCATTCATCTGACGCCAGCCTTCCCAGTCATCCTCATTAAGACCATCTTCCAAAGAAATGACATTATATTTTTGCACCCATTCGCTATAAATATTAATCAGGGTTTCCTTTTCCAACATGGCAGCTTCTGGCTTAAAAATATACTTATTCTCTTTTTCCTCGAAAAAAGAACTGGCCGCTGCATCCACACCCGCGAAAACCTGTTGACCTGCTGCATAACCAGCTTCCTTTATGGCCAAGTTTATCAGTTCGAGTGGTTCGGCATTGTTCTCTAATCTAGGCGCGAAACCGCCTTCATCTCCCACCCCCACCCTGAAATTTCTAGTTGTCAAAATTGATTTCAGTTTATGAAAAATTTCACTCCCTGCTCGCCACTGTTCCTTGAAGCCTTTGATACCATTTGGAATAATTTTATATTCCTGAATACTTAATCCTGAATCACTGTGTTTTCCGCCATTAATTACATTGAACATCGGCACAGGCAATTCATATTTTTTAGCTTTCAGTTTATAAGTCTTGCCAATATATTCATACAAGGGAGCATTGTTTTCCCAGGCCGCTGCGCGGCAAACAGCCAGCGATACGCCCAGAATAGCATTGGCTCCTAAATTACTTTTATTTTCCGTTCCGTCCAACTCCAACATTTTTTTATCTATCACTTCCTGTTCTGAGACTTCCATGCCCTCAATAGCTTTTGCAATTTCTTCATTGACATTTTTTACTGCCTGTAAAACTCCCAGTCCATTAAAACGATTAGCATCACCATCCCTAAGCTCGAGCGCTTCATACTTTCCAGTAGAGGCTCCGCTTGGTACCGCCGCCAAAGATTTAATTCCAGACTCCAATTCAACTTCCACTTCTACCGTCGGATTGCCC
>JAHBAQ020000054.1 GCA_018500045.2 Candidatus Shapirobacteria bacterium
AGATGTGTATAAGAGACAGCTTTATTCTCTTGCTATTGAAGACGTAGAAAATAAAGTTAGTTTCAATATAGTTTTTTTTCTAGTTCTAATTATTCTTGTCGTCAGATTAATTGATAATCACCTCCGTCTCCGTTCTTTATTTAAATTAGATGAATGTATTAGTGATATCGGTTTTGATATTCACAACTATTTCACTAAAGAACTCAAATCAGAAACCAAAGAAGAACGTCATCAAAGTATTCAAGCTATTCGTAATTTTGCCGATGCTAGCTCTCTTACTCTCAGGCTTTTTCGTCAACCAGGTATCGATAGCATTGTTTCCTTAATTACTATTCCTATTATTTTATGGTTTGTTGACGCTAGAATTTTTATTTTAGAAATTGTTTACATTGTTATTTATCTTGTCATCGATTACTACACCACCCAAAGATATGTTTGTCTAAAAGACACTCACAACAGTAAAGTCGAAGGTTATTATGCCAAACTCCAAGAGTCCAACGATATTGAATTAGAACAAAAAACCTACACTCGTCACTTTAGTCGTTTAACCAATTGGAATTTCATTGAATGGTTTATTCTTCAAAATAGTGCTGTCTTTTTTTACTGCCTCATCTTTGGCTATTCTATTATCGCTGTTTACTCTGGTCACAAACAAATTTCCGATATCGTCTTAATTATGGGCTACGTCGGTTCTACTCAAACTTACCTTAATTCATTCTCTGAAATCAAAGACAGTCTTGCCGATATGACTGTCGCTGTCGATCATCTTGCCAAGAATAAAAGTATTTCCGTCATCGACCTCGACGATCTGGTTTAATCTCATTTTATAAATCCCTGTCTTATTTAGAAATAATTTAACCCTCAGCCCGCCCTGGGCGGGCTACAAAAAATATTCCCCCTCTTGTCAAAGAGGGGGAAGGGGGAGATTGAAAATTTGATAAACTACTCATATGCCTGAACTTCCCGAAGTCGAAACTGTCCGTCTATTTTTAGATCAACACATTTTAGGTAAAACCATTTCCCATATTGAGATCCTTAATTCAAAATCTTTTGTTGGTGAGCCGGAAGCAGTCGAAGGACAAACTATCGTTTCTACATCTCGTCTCGGTAAACAACTCTCAATTCACTTAGAAAATCACCTTACCTTACTTTTTCACCTCAAAATGACTGGCCAAGTTATTATTGGTGATTCTGTTTTTGGTCACCCAACTCCAAAAGAAGATAAATCTAGTTTACCCAACAAGTCTACTCGAGTTATTTTTACTTTTTCAGATGAGTCAAAATTATTTTTTAATGATCAACGCAAGTTTGGCTGGGTTAAACTTTTCAACCAAAAAGAGCTTGCTGAATTCCAAAAAGACGTTGGTGTCGATGCTTTAAGTTCTGACTTTACTGATGATTATTTTTATCACCAGCTTCAAAAAACTACCAGAGCCATCAAATTAGTTTTACTCGATCAATCCAGATTTGCCGGTATTGGTAATATTTACGACAACGATGCTTTATTTTTAAGCCACATCAACCCTCAAACTCCATCAAATAAAATCACCAAAAACCAGGCCAAAATTCTTCGCCAAAATTTAGTTGATCTTATGAATGAATCCCTTTTTCATGGTGGTTCTACTGCCAAAGACAACAAATATATTCACCCCGATGGTTCTGTTGGTCAACATCAATATTATTTTCGAGTTTATCAACGTGACGGTCAGCCTTGTCTTGTCTGTCAAACCCCCATAAAACGGATCAAAATTGGTGGTCGAGGAACTTTCTTTTGTCCAGTTTGTCAAAAATAGTTATAATTAATCAATATGAAAATTATTTCTTCTGTTTTGCTACTAGGTACAATCTATTTACTACTATCTAATCCAGCAATCGCTCAAAATACTACCACCAAAAATACTCGTGACCAAAATCACCAAACCCGTCAAGAAGTCAAAACCACTGTTGCTCAGGTTCGCCAGGAAAAGAAAATTGCTCTTACCGAAGCTAAACAAAAGAAAATTCAAATTCATTTTGAAATTATTCAAAATAATTTAATCAAAAGACACGATTCTCTGATTAAACTTAAAAACAAAATCGAAGCCAGAATCAACAAAAATCCTGGCCACAAAGATACTACTCAAGCCAAAACCGACCTTTCTCAATTTAATGACCTGGAAAATAAATATCAAACCGATATGGCCAATCTCGTCAGTAAATTCAAGGAATTAAAAAATTCCGACAAACCATCTGATCTTATCAAAGGCCTCAAAGACACAGTTGCATTAGTCAGAACCGATCTGGAAAATATCAAAAAACTTTTAGTCAAAACTACCACTGATTTGGCCAAAGCTCCAAAATTAACCATTACTCCAAATCAATAAATCTATGAGATCAAAAATCCTTCTTTCTTCAATTTTTATCTTGTCTTGTTTATTTCTTTCAGGTTGTAGTCTCAACAACAACCCTAAAACCAACCAACCAACACCAACCATTATTAATAATGAAACAGGTGATGATTCAGAGTCAGATATTCTTAAGGAATTAAATTCAACCTCTACCGACAATTCTGATTCTCAACTAAAACAAATAGAATCAGAACTAAAATAATAGTTTATAAACTGTCTCTTATACACATCT
>JAHBAQ020000059.1 GCA_018500045.2 Candidatus Shapirobacteria bacterium
AGATGTGTATAAGAGACAGATTTAATTTGATAAAAATTTATTTTTGATAAAAAACAAAAAAATAATTTTAAAAAATTGCCTTATTTAACAGAAAAACGATATGTCATTAATGATGAATTTTTCCAATAAATTTTAAAATTGATTTTCGAAATTACCTAAAAACAGGCAAAAATTTGGTATAAAATTTTTGGGGAAAAATAAAATAGAAAATATCTGTTATTAAAAAATGCCTTAAGTTAGGATTTTTTGATGGTGTAGTAGGAAGAAATTTCGGACCAGTTGGTGATAGTTTTACCCTCTATTTGGACTTCGACAGGCTCAGTGTTAAAGCTGAAAACTTTCATTTTTAATTGTTGACCTTTTTGGTTGGTAACATAGGTCCAAGCGATGGGCCAAGGCTTAAGGGCTCGAACAAAACGGGTAATTTTGGCTTGGTCCCAGGACCAATTAATTTCAGCTTTATCTTTGTCGAATTTAGGAAAATAAGTCTTCTGAGAATGATCCTGAGTTTGGATGGAGGCAGGATGGGAAACGTAGTTTTTGAGAATAGATTCTAAGTTGTTGTTGGCTAATTCAAAGGCCTTTTGATAGAAAGTAGTGGCAGTTTCGGTGGGAGAAATGTCGAATGGAAGTTGAGAAATAATAGGTCCGTGATCGGGAAGAGCATCGATTTGGAAAAAACTAACAGCACTTTTGGTTTCACCATTGATAATTTGCCAGGGGCCAGGGGTGGCACCACGGTATTTTGGTAAGGGTGAGGGATGAATATTGACGATTTTATATTTGGGAATATCTATAGTTTCTTGGTCGAAATAAGGGGGGCCGAAAGCGACACACAAAGCTAAGTCAGGATTTAATTGGCGAATTTGTTGTTTGACTTTAGGAGTAAATTCTTCAATTTGGAAAAGAGGTAAATGATTTTCTTTGGAAAAAGCGGCAACTGGATTAGGAATAATTTCTTGATGGCGGCCAACCGGTTTATCAGTTTTGCTAAAAATAGCAGAAACTTGAAAATCTTTAATCTCTAAAAGTTTTTGGAGAATAACGACAGAATATGATGAAGAACCGAAGAAGATGATGTTGATCATGGGTTGATTGAATTATACCGTAGTTAATTGGTAATTTGATAAAATACATTAATGACAAAAATTGTGCTTTATCCTAACGAGCTTTTACGTAAAACAGTTAGTGATGTAATTGAAATTGACAAAGCCACTGCCAAAGAAATTGAAGAATTAAAAAAACTTTTGGCAGATGGGGAAAATGCGGCTGGTTTGGCAGCTCCACAGATTGGGGTGTCAAAAAATTTTTTTGGAATGAAAGTTGATGGTGAAGTAAAAGTTTACTTTAATCCAAAATTATTAAGAACTTGGGGAGAGAGAGTTTATCCAAAAATTGTTAATAAAAATGTTAAGGATGAAGATTTTTTGGAAGGATGTTTGTCATTTCCGGATTATTTTGGAACAGTAAAAAGATGGTTAAAAATAGAAGTAGAGTGGCAGGAATTGATTGGACAAAAGTTTGTAACAAAAAGAAAAGAATTAGAGGGTTTTTCGGCAATTGTTTGGCAGCACGAAAGTGATCATTTGTTGGGAAAACTGTTTGTAGATTATATTAAAAAAGAGAGGGGAAAGTTTTATAAATGGAATGGAAAGGAAATGGTAAAAGTGGATATTAATAAGATATTCAGTTAATCAGTCTATCAGTTTTTCAGTTTTTTGATTTCATCTAACATTTTTTGGGCGTCGGTGTTGGCAGGGGCATATTTAAGAGTTTGTTCTAAATTGGTTTTGGCTTGGTCGTATTTTTTTTGATTGAAATAAATTTGACCTAAGGCAGCATAAGCATAATCATAATTTGATTTAAGATTGATGGCTTTTTGATAATAAAAGGCGGCATCGTCGGGCATAGAGGCAGTTTCTAAAAATTTTCCTAAAGAGTAATACATTTTGGCATCAGTGGGAGCAAGTTTAGTACCCTGAAGAAGTGATTCGACGGCAGTGTAAAAATATTTATTGTCTAGTGTAGAGAGATAGTAATAAATTTGACCACGTTGTTTCCAAAAATTAATATTAGCCGGAGAAACTAAAACTGCCTGATCGGCGAGTTTACTGGCTTGATCAATATATATTTGGTTTTTTTCTTTGGTAATTAAGGACATTTTTGCTGATGAGTCGGACAGGTTGATAATATAATTAGGGTTACTGGGAGATAAATTGAGGGCTTGTTGAGCAAAACTATAGGCGGATGGATAATCTTGTTGGGTGTCGCTAGCTTGGGATTTGGCAAAAAAAGTGTCGGCAATATAGTCAGAAAAATTGTTATAGAAAAGAATTAAGGAAAAGATAGATACTGGGAAAATAAGGAATTTTTTGAATTTATTGATGGAAGTTTTAGCCGGTGAGGTGTTTTCTGGTAAAGATAAAGCGGGAAGGAGAAAAAAGAAAAGGGAAACGGTAACGACAGAAAATCCGGCAGCATTAGTAATGAGAATGGAAATGTAAGAACATAAAATAGCAGTATCTAATATTAAGTATTTAGTATTTAGTATTTTTTTGATTAGAACAATTAGGACAGTAAAAATAAGAACCAGATAAGGGATGGTACCAACAAGACCGGTGGTGGCGAGATAATTTAAATATTCATTGTGGGCTTTGTTGTAGAGAAAATCCCATTCAGAGGTAAGATTATGTTCGACTGGTCTGGTCCAATAATAAGAGTAAGCAAAAGTTTCGACACCGGTGCCAAAAACAGGAAATTTTTTGAATAAATCGAGGCTGCCTTGCCAAACAATTTTGCGAATATCGCCACTGGAAGTAATTAAGATATCAGATTTTAGATTTTCAGATGCCAGATTGTTTGTTTTTTGAGGAAAGATAAGATCTTTGATGGGGTTGTTGATAGTCAGACTAAGGATCATAAAAATGATAACTATTAGATAAGTGCTGATTTTTTCAAATTTTGTTTCGGATGACTTGGTTGATCGGAAAAAATTGAGACAGTAAAAAATAAAAATAGAGACAATGCCGGCAACAATACCCGACTTGGATTTGGTAAAAAGCAGACAGATAAATAAAGTGACAGATGATAAATCGTAAAGAGGAGATTTTTTTTGAATTGCGAAGTAAAGAGAAAAAGGCAAGAGAAGACAAAGATAGGCGGCTAACCAGTTTGGTTGGCCGAGGGTGGAAAAAACTCGGGATTGAACATCTTGAACCCAGAGATGTTGATCAATACCAAAGTGTTCGGCGATACCATAAATCGCCACGGAGCATCCAGAAACAAGAAAAAAGTTAATAATTTGATGTTTAAATTTTTCGGTTAGATAGGGTAGAAGACACCAAAATAATAAACAATAGGTGATAATTGAAAGTAGACCACCGTTGAGTCGAGAAACGTATCCATAGAAAGAAGTGTAAATGTCGATAGAGGTGAAGGTACAGATAATTTGAGAAATTAAAAATAAAACCAGGGGAATATTAAAAATGTTTTTTTGATAAAGACGGGTGTGACCGGATAACCAATTGATTAAATGTAGAGAAACTATAATAATGGTGACGGCATAGACGAAATGCATTTTGGGCAATTCAAAAAGTTCGGAATTGAAGAAGGTGAAGATGAATGGAGTGGTAAAAAAAAGTAAGAAGTAAAAGAATTTAATGGTCGAAGTGATTTTATTCATGAATAGTTCTATTGTAACTAAGATAGATTCAAGTTGCTATAATTTTAGAGTGAGATGGTTAAGAAAATTGAGTAATAACCTGATTAATGTTGGGGGTGTTTTTAGTTGGGATATTGGAATTGATTTGGGTAGCACTAATACTTTGATTTACATTAAGGATAGAGGGGTGGTAATTGATGAACCAACAATGTTAGCCAGACCAAAAAAGAAAAGATGGACTGGTTTATCGGCACCCAAGAGTGATTTGAAACGACCAGTAGCCTATGGTTATAAAGCTAAATTAATGTGGAATAGAGAACCAAGACAAATTGAAGTGGTGAGTCCGATTAAAAATGGATTAGTGGTGGATATGGAAGGTTTAGAAAGTTTGATGGCATATTATTTTAAGTTGATTTATGATGTGCCGTCAAAATACCCAAAAATTTTTAAGCCGAGAGTAATTGTGGGAGTACCGAGTTTTATTAACCAAGTGCAAAAAAGAGCGATTAAATCGATCTTGATAGCGGCTGGTGCCAGAGAGGTAATTTTAGTAGAAGAGGTGGTTTTAGCGGCGGTAGGTTTAAATTTTCCAATTGATGAACAAAATGGAATTGTGGTGGTGGATGTGGGTGGAGGCAAGACAGAAGTAAGTGTAATCTCGATGGGTGGTGTGGTGATTGGCAAAGGTATAAAAACGGCTGGTTCGGAGATTGATAACGCGATTGTAAATTATGTAAAAATGAAGTATGGATTATTAATTGGTCCGAATACAGCGGAAAAAGTAAAAATAGGTGTAGAAAATAATGATTTGGTTCGAGGGAGGGATTTGGAGACAGGATTACCAAAAAGTATCAAGATGACCAGAGAAGAAGTTCAGGAAGCAGCTAGTTTGGAACTGGGGAAAATTGTAAAGTTAGTGAAATCGGTTTTGGATGAAACACCCCCAGAGTTAATGGAAGATATTTTAAAAAGAGGGGTGGTGTTGGTGGGTAATGGTTCGCGGATGAAGGATTTGGCAAAAATGATCGAAATGGAAACAAAAATTTGTACTGTTCTGGCTGATGAACCGGGTATGGCGGTAATTAGAGGTTGTGGTCGGGTAGTCGAGGATGTGTCTCTGTTAAGACAAATAAAATTAGTTTCTTTAGGTTAAAAATGAGAGAAGATAATGGTTATTCATGGAAATATTGGATTTTAAAGTTTGGTTTGGTTTTGAGTTTGTTAATTTTATTGGTAAATGTAGTTAGGTTGAGTTTGATTCGGGGTGATTATTATTTTGATGTGGCCAGAGATAATAAAATTTTTGAAAGTGTAATTCCGGCGCCGAGAGTAGAAATAGTAGATAGAAAAGGGCGGGTGATAGCTAAAAGTGTTTATCAATATTTTAAGCTGGAGAATGGAAATAAAATTTATCAAAATTCGGGAGATTTTGATGGATATAAATTTGAGGGTAAGGATTTGGCTTATGAGGTGAAGAGACAATATGATTATGGTGAATCGATGTCGATGATTACCGGATATGTGGGTAAGATTAATGATGAGGATATGAAAAGTGCCAGGTGTGGTTATAAATTGAGAGGAGAGGATGTGGTTGGTAGAAGTGGAATAGAAGGGTATTTGGATTGTGAAATTAGGGGTAAAAATGGAAAAAGAGTAGTAGAGGTTGATGCTTTGGGAAAATATGTTCGAGAATTGGGTAGAGAAGAGCCAGAAATTAAGTCACCTATAAATTTATCGGTAGATGCTTATTGGCAGGAGAAAATTTATAAACTTTTGGGGGGAAGAAAGGCAGTGGTAATAATTAGTCAGCCGAAAACGGGTAAAATTTTGAGTTTGGTTTCCAGTCCGGCTTATGACGCCAATGATTTTACTAACCAAAATAATGAAAAAATCAGTCGGTATTTGGCAGATAAAAATAATTTGCCATTGATGAATCGAGCAATAACAGCCAGGTTCCATCCGGGATCAGTATTTAAAATAGCGGTGTCGACGGCGGGATTAGAGAGTGGAGTAATTAATAAAGAGACATTAATAGAAGATACCGGAGTATTGAAGGTGGGTGATTATAGTTATAAAACCTGGAGTGGGACTTCTGATGGAATGGTGGATATAGTAAAAGCAATCAGAAGATCGAATGATATTTTCTTTTACAAATTGGGGGAAATGTTGGGGGTGGATAGAATTCGGGATTGGGCTAAAAATTATGGTTATGGGGCAAAGACTGGGGTGGAGTTGACGGGTGAAGTCGAAGGGGTGGTGCCGGATGAAGATTGGAAGAAAAAAGTTAAAGGGGAAAGTTGGTATTTGGGT
Source organism: Candidatus Shapirobacteria bacterium (assembly GCA_018500045.2). Taxonomy (GTDB): domain Bacteria; phylum Patescibacteriota; class Microgenomatia; order UBA12405; family UBA12405; genus WARW01. Next base: position 5,972 of record JAHBAQ020000059.1, read on the forward strand.
AATACTTATCATTTGGCGATAGGTCAGGGGGATTTGGATGTAACTCCAATACAAGTAAACCAAATGACCAATACAATTGCGAATCACGGAGTGAAATGTAAAATGAGTATTTTGAAAGATAGTAAAATTGATTGTAAAGATATTGGAATTAGTGATGCAACTTGGAAAACAGTGACTGAAGGGATGAAACAGGCGTGTAAACCGGGTGGAACAGCTTGGCCATTGTTTAATTTTAAAACTCAAATTGCTTGTAAAACTGGAACAGCGGAAGTAGGTGATGGAAGTAAAGATACTCACGCTTGGCTGACAGCTTTTGCCCCGGCGGATAATCCGGAAATTTCGATTACGGTAATGGTAGAGAGAGGAGGAGAGGGAAGTGATGTGGCGGCGCCGATTGTGGGAGATATCTTAAAAGAGTGGTTTAATGAACCGGAAACTTTGGTACCGAGATATACAGATGATAAAAGTGAAGGAGAATAGAGTGTTATAATTCGGATATATGGAAAGAATATCGAAATCAGTTGGTTCTTTTTTTGAAGAAAAGATAGGTTTATTCAAAGCGAGGTGTTTGGTTAATAAGAGTGATTGGACTTACGTAGTTGGTTTTAAAGATGGTGTTGAATTAGGAGACATATTGGATAGTAGTGGTTTTAAGGGTGATCCAAAATTAATGACTTGTGATGTGATTAAAAGAGGTATTCGTGAATATCCATCTGTTTGTGTAACTGGCTTTAATAGGGACGATAGGATGACTGGAAATGTACAAATTCGAAGAAGAATTTAGATTGCGGGTTGACAGAGGGAGTATTATAGATAACAATGAAACTTAGTTTAAAGTGGAAAGTTTATATTGAAAAATTAAAATGAAAAAATTATTAATAGTTGAGTCACCAACAAAAGCAAAAACTATAGGGAAGTATTTAGGAAAAGACTTTAAAGTGGTAGCAACAGTAGGTCATATCCGTGATTTACCCAAGAATAAAATGGCGGTAGATTTGGCTAAAGATTTTGAAGTTGAGTATCAAATTGATCCAAAGAAAAAAAAGGTAATTGATGAATTAGTGAAGGCAGCAAAAGAGGCTGAATTGATA
>JAHBAQ020000103.1 GCA_018500045.2 Candidatus Shapirobacteria bacterium
AGATGTGTATAAGAGACAGGTTTCTAATATGATCAAATCAGTTGTTGGTTGGGATATCGCTTTGACAATGACCGAAATCCAACCGGAAATCATCAAAATCAGTATGCGTACTCGTGATAGTCAAAAGTACGATTTAGCCAAAATTGCTGTGGCTACCAAAGCTGGCGGTGGCCACAAAGCTGCTGCTGGAGCCACCTTAAATATGACTTTACCTCAAGCTAAAGAAACTATTTTGGCCATCATCAAAAAACTTTACCCAAAAATAAACCAATAGACTGAATAATTTTCTACTTTCTTGCGACTTTATACTTTTAACTTTATACTTACTCGATGGGAGATTGTATTTTTTGTAAAATTATCGCCGGTGAAATACCTTGTTATAAAGTTTATGAAGATGATTTATTTTTAGCTTTTTTAGACATTAACCCTTTAAATTTAGGCCATACTCTACTTGTACCCAAGCAACACTTCAATTGGGTAGACGAAGTCGAACCTTACGATCAATATTGGCAAATCGCTCGTAAGTTGAGCTTAGCCATTCAAAAAGCTACTCAATCTATTTTAGTCTCTAAAATCGTTTATGGTCTCGGTGTTTCTCATGCTCACATTCATCTTGTTCCAAAATACGAAAAAGACGACCATATTGGTGGTATTCATCCAAATAATATTAAAAAAATTTCCTCAGCAGAAATGACTCAAATTGCCAAAAAAATTAACGAATCACTTAGTTCCCAGATCTCTGTGCTCTCACACGATCAACCTTAGTCAAAAGTTTTTTTCTTAATCGAATTTTTTGTGGTGTCACATCAATCAGCTCGTCACTATTAATAAAATCCAAAGATTCTTCAATCGAATACTTTACTGCTGGAGCCAAAACGATATTATCATCATTTCCTGCCGAACGGGTGTTGGTTAAATGTTTACCTTTACAAATATTTATCTCTAAATCTCCTTCCACTGGTCTCAAACCCACTACCTGGCCTTCATAAACTTGTTCATTAGGATCAATAAAGTTAGTTCCCCGGTGTTGAGCCAAATCCAAACCAAAAGATAAAGCTTTTCCGGTTTCAAAAGCAATCATTACTCCATTTCTTTCTTTTTTATTTTCTTCTTGTTTTAGTTCATAACCCAAAAATAGGGTATTAATTGACACTGTTCCTTTTGTTGCTGACACCAATGCATTACGTAAACCTAAACCATTTCTTTCACTGATTTTGTAAGTCATTCTAGTTCCGGTTTTGTCATCAGTCGTCATATCCAACATTTCACCTTTTCTTTTACCCAATTCGGCCGTTACCGTTCCTACATATTCCTCCGGAGTAATAATTATCATCTCATTAAATGGTTCACAAACTTTTCCATCAATTGTTTTTAAAATTACTTCTGGTTTACCTACTTCCATAGCGTAACCTTCACGGCGTAATTTTTCGATTAATATCGCCAAATGTAGTTCACCCCGTCCTGATACTAATACTCGGATACTATCATTTGGATCATCTTCCAATTTCAAGCCTAAATTAGTTTCTACCTCTACTCTTAACCTTTCTTTGAGTTCACGACTAGTCAGAAATTTTGCCTCGTCTTTAGCAAAGATACCAGTATTAGGCCCAAAACTAGCTTTAAGAGTTGGTGGAGTTATTTCAATTGTTGGTAATGCTACTTGGCAATTAATATCTGTCAATGTTTGACCAATTTCAATAGCAGAAATTCCTGCCAAATAAACTATTTCTCCAGAACCAGCCTCAGTCACCTCCACTTTATTAATTCCTTCATTAACATACATTCTTTCCACTCTAAAATTACCTTTAGTCTTTTGATCCGAACTAACCAAAGATACCGACATCCCTTTACTAATTTTCCCTTTATTAATTCTTCCTACAGCCAATTTTCCCAAATACTCGTTTTTTTCAAAATTAGATACTAACATTTGAAAAGGTGAGTCGATATCTCTAACAGCATTAGGAATCGTTTCTAAAATCTGTTCAAAAACTGGACTAATATCGGCTGCCTGTTCCATACTTTCTGGCATTTCTCTAAAAGCCTTACCGTCTCTACCAATACAATAAATAGTTGGGAAATCCAACAACTCTGGATCATCTACCAAAGACAAAAATAAATTTTCAGTATCGGCTAACACTTTTTTAACCTGTTGGTCTTTTCGGTCAATTTTATTGATTATTAAAATAACCTTCAGTTTATTTTCCAAAGCTCTCTTTAATACAAATTTTGTTTGCGATAATGGACCCTCAGCTGCGTCTACAATTAACAACACTCCGTCAACCATATTTAATACTCGTTCCACTTCACCACCAAAATCAGCGTGACCTGGAGTGTCCACGATATTAATTTTAGTATTTTTATAAAAAACTGAAGTATTTTTCGATAAAATTGTAATTCCTTTTTCTCTTTCCAAATCATTACTATCCATAATTCGATCCATTTTCATTTCATCTTGGTTATCTCTAAAAGTGTGAGTCTGTTTCAAAAGTGCGTCCACCAAAGTAGTCTTGCCATGATCAACATGGGCAATAACAGCAACATTTCGAATATCGGTCAAATTAGGCATTCGCATATTCTACTACAAGATCATAATAATTCAATCATTAAATGATAACAAATTATTCCAATTTATTGGATTAATTTATATAATTAACTATGTTAAAAAATAAACTTATTTTTGTTCCGATTATTTTAATCATATTTATTAGTTTTGGTCTCATTTTTTTAAAAAAATATCCTGTCTCAAAAGTAGAAAATAAAATCACTCAAATTTCTCAAAAAGTCGAAGAAATCAAAGAAAGTGTTGTACCCGTTCCTACTAAGATTCTTTCTTCTGGACTTCCTAATAAACATTTAATTAAAACTGCTTTTGTTCCTCAATCACCCGAGAAAAATTGGGATCAACCCTGGCAAGATGCTTGCGAGGAAGCTTCACTTTTAACCGTTGATTATTACTACCGTCAAATAAGCCAATCTGATCCTCAAACTATCAAAAATGATCTTCAAAAAATATTTGATTTTGAAACCCAGCAATCTTTTACTCATGATGTTAACTTGGATCAAATGGCTTTAGTTGCTCAAGATTACTTAAAATATACTCCAAAAATTATTAACAACCCAACTATTGAAGACATTAAAACCCACATTTCTCAAGACATCCCTATTATTGTCCCCGCCAACGGTAAAACTTTATATCAAGAAAATAAACACTTCAAAGACGGTGGTCCTTATTATCATAATTTAGTTATTCTTGGATATGATGATAATACTCAAAAATTTACAGTTCACGACGTTGGTACTCAGTTTGGTGCTTACTTTAAATATACCTATTCATTGCTTATGGAAAGTATTCACGACTTCCCCAAAAGCCTTCAAAAAGAAGATATTAATCAAGGTGATAAAAAGATCCTAATTTTGCTAAAATAAACTATATGAACCAAAAAATTAAATTGCTCAGTTTGATTATTGTTTCATCTTTAATTATTTCTGGTTGTACTTCCAAATCAACCATTAAACCAAGTCAAAATATGGATTTAAACACCCCAACTATACCAACCGCAGTTGTTACTCAAATATCTAGTCAAACCAAAGAAAATTCAATCGTTTCTCTAAAAACCAAAGACGGTGAAATTCTCATCAAACTATATCAAGACAAGGCCCCAAAAACCGTCGCCAATTTTATTAAGAAATCTGATTCGGGATTTTATAATAACTTGACTTTTCATCGGGTTATACCGGGTTTTATGGCTCAAGGAGGTGATCCATTAGGTAATGGTACTGGGGGTGGCTCTATTGACTCAGAAATTAATAATATACCTTTTGTTCGTGGTACCATCGGTTTAGCTCGTGGTGCTAACAAGGCCATTTCCAATGATAGCCAGTTCTTTATTTGCTTTAGTACCGAAGGTTGTCAACATTTAACTTCAGATTACGTTAATTTTGGTGAAGTTATCTCTGGCTTAGATGTACTCGACAAGATAGTTCAAGGCGACAAAATTATTAGTCTTACCTCTAAAACTAAATAATGATTAAACGAGCCACTTATTTTATTGTTGCTATCTTTATTTTTGCTGGTCTTTTTTGGCTCCTGTCTCAGCCGCCAAAAAATACTCCTAAGCTTGATAATTCCAATATAACCGCAGAAGAAAAGAATACTTACAAAGACTTTCCAGTTTATGACAGTCCAGATTTAGTTTTTTATTGGGGTAATGGTTGTCCTCATTGCGAAAATGTCGAAAAATGGCTTAAAGAAAATAACACTGATCAAAAACTCAAAATAAATTACAAAGAAGTTTATTACAACACTAATAATCAAGCAGATTTAGAGAAAACTGTTAAAGAGTATTGTCCAGAATTAATCAGCCAAGAAGGAATTGGTGTTCCGTTTGGTTTTGATTCCATCAATAAAAAATGTATTCAAGGCGACACACCTATCATCGAATTCCTTTCCTCAAAGTTAAAATAATTAAATGGCCAAAAAATCTAAGCCCCAAAAAATCACTTTTGGTAGCCTTATTCGATTGGTAATTTTTGGAGTTATTGTCTTTTTTTTAATTAGTTGGTTTAGCCAATCACAAAACCCAATTACTTTGTCCGAGGATCCAACTTTATTTATTGGTGAAACCATCCAATCATCCAATGTTTTAGGCGATATGTATTCAAAATTACCTCAAGATAGTCGTCGTCAATTGGAAAATTTTAATCAAACCCAAATTGGGATTTTTTTTTCTAACTCCACAGAATTTATTAAATCAAAACTCGATGGTTTCCCTCAAAAACAAATCAAAGAAATAAAAAAGGGGATTGTCAAAAATATTTCTGATGATATGATCAAAAATATCGACGAAAATTAATATGAAATCACTTCCGGAACTTCAAGAAAAATTTACTGCCATTAAGACCAAGCTTAATTTTGAATCTAACCTTCAAAAATTATCCCAACTCGAAAAAGAATCCCAAAACCCTAATCTTTGGAATAATCCATCTCAGGCGCAGGAACTCCTTCAAACTATTTCCGGTCTTCAAAAAAATATCCAACTTATAAAAGATATCGAATCAGATATTTCTATATTAGAGGAATTTTCTCAACTTTCAGACGGATCAGTTGATCCTTCATTAGAAATGGAAATTTCTAATTCTTTGGAAAATCTTAATCAAAAAATATCTTCACTAGAACTCCAAACTTATCTATCAGGAAAGTACGATTCTAAATATACCCTTCTTTCGGTTCATTCTGGTCAAGGTGGCACTGAAGCTATGGATTGGGCTTCTATGTTGCAGCGTATGTATTTTCGTTTTTTTGAACGTAAAGGTTGGAAATATGAAGTTATCGATCTAATTCCAGGTGAAGAAGCCGGTATTAAATCAGTTAATTTCAAAATTTCTCAACCATTTTCTTATGGTTATCTCAAAAAAGAATCAGGCGTTCACCGTCTAGTCCGTCTTTCACCTTTCAATGCTGACCAACTTCGACAAACCTCATTTGCTAAAGTCGAAGTCGTTCCTATTTTAGATTTCAATTCTGATTTTAAAATTCCCGAATCAGAAATTGAGTTTTCCGCTTTCCGCTCCGGTGGTAACGGTGGTCAAAACGTTAATAAAGTTTCTACTGCCGTTCGTTTGGTTCATAAACCTACTGGTATCAGTGTTTCTTGTCAAAGTCAGCGAGGTCAAGAACAAAACCGAGAATTAGCCCTACAAATGTTAACCTCTAAGCTTTGGGCTCTCGAAGAAGAAAAACAAAATCAAGAAAAAAAAGACGTTAAAGGTGAAAATGTTGTTGCTGGTTGGGGGCACCAAATCCGATCTTATGTTTTACACCCCTACAAAATGGTCAAAGATCTTCGAACCCGTTATGAAACATCCGATACTACGGCGGTTTTAGATGGTGATCTTGACGCCTTTATAGAAGCTGAATTAAAATTATAAAATATGCCAAAAATAGTCAAAATAACCATAATTTCAGTTTTATTATTAATCGGCCTATCTTTTGGTACTTTTTACTATAGTGTTAATCTTTTTGCCAAAAAACTTAATCAATCACCAGAAAATATTACCAACTTTGTTAGGGAAATCACCCAATCAAACCCTTATAAAACTCAAGACAAGGTAAATTTTATGGTTTTAGGTCTTGATAAACGTGACGATTCTCTGGAGAAAACCGAAACTACCGACACAATTATCTTTGCTTCATTAAATCGAAAAGACAATAAAATTAATTTAATCTCAATCCCTCGTGATTTATGGTTTTACGATCTTAATGTTAAAGTAAATGAAGTTTACCCACTATCTCTCAAAGAAACAGATAAAATTTCATTTATTAAAGACAAATTCCAAAAACTAACCGGACAAAAAATTGATCATGTTTTAGTTTTAACCACCGATAATCTAATTCAATTTGTCAATCTTATTGGTGGTGTTGATGTTACTCTCGAAAAAGGCTTCATTGACAAACAGTATCCTAATCCGGACTATATTAAAGACCCAAAATCTGGCGCTCCAATATACAAAACTGTTGAATTCCAGGCCGGTCAAATTCATTTAGATCAGTCGAATATAACTGAGTTCGTTCGATCTCGACACGGAGGTGAAACTGCCGCTCAAAGTGGCACTGATTTAGCTCGTATTCAACGTCAACAACTTGTGATTCAAGCTGTTTTAGACAAAATCAAAACCGGAACTTTTATTAATAATCCATCTCAAATTTCTAGTCTTTATCGTTTATGGAACGAAAATATCACCAAAGATATTTCTGACTCACAAATAGTCCAAATAATTACCTCATTAGGCCAAAATATTACCAAAACCTCTCTCAATAAAATTGAAATAAAAGTTGGTACTTCTGCCAAAGATGGTCTAATTTATCATCCAGCCAGTTTCATCAACAAACAATGGGTTTTTATCCCATCCGATAAAGACTATAAATCTTTTCAACAGTTCTTCTCCGACTCAATATAGCTGATTTTAGTTTTCCTATCATCTAAGATCTACGATCTAATATCTAACTTTGTTATACTGAATTATTACTAATTTACTAATTATTAATTAACTAATAGCTAGTTATGGATATCCCAAATTTATCTTCTACACCATCAATTAATCAGGAAAAATTAAAAATCCCCGGTACTCCCAAATTAGTTTATTTAATTATTATTGTTTTAGCCGTTACTTCGGGTTTTTGGATCTCCCGCTTTTGGCCCACCAAAACTACTTCTACTCGAATTACTTCAGAGGATAGTCTGGTTAATAACCAAGCAACTCAGATAACTGAAGGTCAAGAGATTAAAGTTGGCACTCTTTACGGTAATACCAGTAAAACATTTGCCGATAGTGCCATTGGTGTTGTTAAAGCTGGGGGAATCAGCGGTGAAGGTACTCACACCCTCGAACGCGAAGGAGGCAAAACTCAACACGCTGCTTTAACATCATCAGTCATTGATCTTGATCTTTTTATTGATAAAAAAGTTGAAGTCAAAGGTGAAACCAATGACTCCAATAAGGCTGGTTGGCTTATGGATGTCGGTAGTATCAAAATTCTTGAATAAAATGAAAATTATTTTTGATAATGTTGATAAAAATTTTGGACCCATTACGGCACTAAAAGGTGTCAACTTTACTATTGATCAGGGGGAATTTGTTTTTATAAGCGGACAATCTGGAGCTGGAAAATCTACTATTCTGAAACTTATTCTTAATCAAATTAAACCTAGTTCTGGACAGGTTACCATTGATGATATTGACCTCACTCTTGGAAAAAAAGAAGCTATTGATAATATTCGTCGCCAAATCGGCGTTATTTTTCAGGATTATCAACTTATTACAGATAAATCTATTGAAGAAAATATCGCCTTAAGTCTCGATATTATTTCTTTTCCAAAAGACAAAATAGCTTCCAAAATTGACGAGGTTATCAAACAGGTCAATCTCAACAGTCGTCGGTTCTTGTTTCCTTCACAATTATCCGGCGGCGAATTACAACGAGCTTCTCTGGCCAGGGCTTTAGCTATTGAGCCAAAAATCATTTTAGCTGATGAACCAACGGGTAATCTTGATGCTGAAAATTCTTGGAATTTAGTTAAACTTCTCAAAGACATCAATCAAAAAAATAACACCACCATTATTATGACTACTCACAATCAGGAAATTATTGAATCTTTAGCCAAAAGACTTATCGAAGTCAAAGATGGTTCAATTATCTTTGATTCATCAGATAAACCCAAAAAATCTTCCAAAAAAACTATTAATTCAAAAAAACATGACCACAGTTAATACTACTTGGCACCATATTCGTCGTTCTCCAATTCAGAGTTTTACTGCTCTGATCCTTATGATATTTAGTTTTATTTTGATCTCGTCTTTTTTGGTCGTTAGTTCAGGCCTTGCTAATGTCTTAGGATATTTTGAAACTAAACCAGAAATCACTCTCTTTATTAAAGATGGCCTTGATAGTTCTGCTATAGAAAAAACCAAACAAGATCTATCTAATTATGTCGGTATCAAAGAAGTTAAATATATTTCCAAAGAAAAAGCTCTGGAAATATATAAACAACAAAATAAAGATAATCCTATGCTAACCGAAATGGTTACTGCCAATATTTTACCCGCATCTTTCGAAGTTACTGTTTCTGATGCCGCAGTTTTAGAAAAAATTTATCAAAACTATGCTACTAAAACCGATGTTGTTGATGAAATTATCTACCAAAAGGATGTCATTAATTCATTACTCGACTGGACACGTATTATTCGTAAAAGTGGTTTGATCATTACTATTACCGTCATTTTAATCAGTTTCTTTTCTGTGGCCTCTATTATTGGAATGAAAACCACCAACAGAAAAGACGAAATTAAAATCAGTCGTCTTTTAGGCGCCTCAAACTTTTATGTCAAAAAACCATTCTTGGCCGAAGGTTTATTTTATGGATTTTTTGGTAGCTTTATCGGATCACTTTTAATTTTTTCCATTGTTATTTTAACCCGTCAATCCATCAATACTTTTTTTGATCCGGTCGAATTTATCTCTAATAATATTGGCTTATACGGTATCACACTTCTTTCGGAAATATTGTTCGGTTGTTTAATTGGTTTGCTTGCCAGCTGGATTGGTGTTAAAAGATACATCAAATTTTAACCCGATGCTTAAAAAATTAATTTTATTGTTACTATTTGTTTTATTTTTAACCTCCCCAAAAATAATTAGGGCGGAGGATACTGCTAATCTCCAAAAACAGATTGAAGAATATACCAAAAAACTTAATGAACTTGGCACTGCCAAAAACACTCTTTCCAATCAAATAAAACTTCTCGATTCTCAATATCAATTAACTCTCTTGAAAATTACCCAAACCGAGAATTCAATAAAAGTTCTAGAAAAAGAAATTAATCAATTAAGTGTTGAAATTGGCAAACTTGAAATTCAAATAAACCAACTTTCGGAAGAATATATTCATCAAACAATTCATAATTATAAACTTCAAAAACGCATTCCCTCGTTTGCTTATCTTTTTACTTCCAATTTAAATACCTTTCTTGAACAATACGAATATATCTCGTCTATTCAAAAAAACAGCCAAGATAATCTCATTAATCTAGAAACTATCAGGGCTAACTATGATGAACAAAAAACCTCAAAGGCTAAAAAACAGGATGAGCTTGAAAACCTTCAAAAAACCTTAGATAGTCAAAAAAATAGTTTAACCAGTCAAAAAACATCTAAAAACAATCTTTTGGAGTCGACCAAAAATGACGAAAAAAAATATCAGCAACTTTTGGCTGAAGCTCAATCTCAATTAGCTGCTATGAAAAACTTCTCCAGCTCGGCTGGTGGTAGTACTTGTCTTGATTCTGTACCTGGGTCGGGTAGTGATGGTAATTTTTATTCCCAACGCGATCCACGTTGGTGTAAACAATATATTGGAAACTCTCGAGATACTGTTGGTTCTGTTGGTTGTTATATTAATAGTATTTCAATGGTCTACAAAAAACTCGGTCATGACATTAGTCCTTCAGCCTATGCCGCTAATTCGAGTAATTTTTGGGGCAATACTGCCTTTATGTCTACTCCAAGACCTCCAGAGGGTTACATTTATAAACAGGTTAGTTACAATAGCGGTGTTATCGATGGTGAGTTAAAGGCGGGTCGCTATGTTATTGCTCAAATGAAAATGTCCAATGTGGCCGGTATGCATTTTATTGTTATTATCAGCGGTAGTAATGGTAATTATAAAATCCATGATCCTTGGTTTGGTGCCGATCAAAATTTTTCCGATCGTTATTCTCCAGCCTTAGTTATGTCTCTTCGTCTCATCACAAAATAAAATCCCCCTCTTTTCAGAAGGGGATTTAATTGTTTTTTTAGTTAGAGATTAAAAACCTCTGATCTTTTTTCTCAAAGCTAATCCGGAAATACCGGCTGTAATCACACCAATAGTTTGAAATATTACGTCCATACTACCGGTTTCAGGAACGATGACACCACTCTTAGTTCCAATGTAATAAATAGCATCATCTTTTTCATTAATACCATCAACACTAGCCTTAGCTACGTTGGTTTCTTTTGCTAAAGTTTTGACTTCTTGAGCCTTATCAATTTTAGCTCTGATTAAAAAGTCTTTTGAATTTCCGGCATCAAGTTCATCAATAGTCCATTCAATTTTATTTTCAGTACTATTATAGGTGCCCGGGAAGAAAACTAATTTCAAAAATGGAGGTAATTCATCGACCACTTTAATGTTTTTCATTTTAGTGGTACCAGTATTGGTTACCTTAATTTTAAATTCAACTACATCGTCTTGAGAAAAGACTTTTGTTGAACTTGAAATATTGTCGACATATTCCGAAGAATGAATCGATCTTAATTTCTTATCAATAGACAAAGTTTTTCTATTGTCTTCGTTAGAATAAGAATCAGCCTTAACCTTGGCTGGATTCAAAGAAGATCCAACTACCAAAGTAGCTAATGTAGCAGCTAAAAACAAATCTTTATTTAATTTCATTATTATTTATCTAATAAATAATTATAGGCCATTATATAAACAAAAAGTCTATTTGTCAAGTTAATCCCGATATTCACCAAAACCGATACTTTTGTTATACTCATACTTAGTATGAATAAACCTATTCTTGATGAATTATCAGTCTTTTTTCCCTGTTATAACGAAGAAAAAAACATTCAAAATACCATTTCCAAGGCTATTCCTGTGTTAAATGAGTTAGTTAAAAAATGGGAAATTATTCTTATTAATGACGGCTCAAAAGATAATACTGCCACAGTTTTAGAAAAGATCAAAAAACAATATTCGAAAGATGATATTAGTATTATTACCCACAACCCCAATCGTGGCTACGGCGGTGCTCTCAAAAGCGGTCTTTACAACTCAAAATATCAATGGATTACTTTTACTGATTCCGACGGTCAATTTGATTTTTCTGAAATTTCTAACCTAATCAAAAAACAACAATCAACCAAAGCCGATCTTGTTATTGGTTACTACCTCTCTCGCCAAGTCTCCAAAACCACTATTATTACTTCAAAAATCTGGGAATTAATCGTTTTTATTCTTTTTGGTCTCAAAGTTACCGATATCGATTGTGGTTTTAAATTAATTAATAAAAAAATTGTTGACACAATTCCCAAACTCGAAGCTGAAAGGGGAGCTTTCATTAGTAGTGAATTTCTTATCAAAGCCAAAAAAGCTGGCTTCAAAATTGTCGAAATTGGTGTCCATCATTATCCGCGAACTGAAGGCAAAGCTACTGGTCGGAATATTAAAGTTATTTTAAAAAGTTTTTCTGATTTGTTCCGTCTTTGGTTTAAAATTAACTTTCACCGTGCTTAAACTCAAAAAATTAGTTTTCTCAAATTGGTTACTTATTTCCATTGTCCTCCTTGGGTCTTTTTTAAGACTCTACAAAATAGAGGGTTATATGGAGTTTTTGGGCGATCAAGGTCGTGACGTCTATATTATTCGTGATTTTCTCAAAAACGGTAATCTCTTTTTTATTGGCCCCCAAACCAGCATTGGTAATATGTATCTTGGCCCTTGGTTTTATTATCTAATTGCTCCGGCTTTACTAATTTCCAATTTTAATCCTATCGGACCAGCAATTTTTATCGCTCTCATTAATATTGCCACCATTATTCTTATTTATTTTGTCACTCAAAAATGGTTTAACCGCTCTGCTGGTTTAATTGCCGCTTTCCTTTTTGCTATATCACCAGTTGTTATTAAGTACTCTAATTTTATCTGGAATCCTAACATTATGCCCTTTTTTGCCCTTTTATTTATCTACTTCTTTTTCGAAGCCATTCTCAAAAACCAATATAAACTTTTTATTTACGCCTCTCTCGCTTTTATTATGGTTATCAATAGTCATTATTTAGGTTTGGCCATTTTACCTTTACCCGGTATTTGTTGGCTTTTTCTCCTCATCAAGTTTATTAAATCCAAATCAAAATATCTCAAACCATTTCTTCTCAACTCATTTTTTGCCTTATTAATTTTTATTATTTCTCTTCTTCCTCAAATTCTTTTTGACATCAAACACAACGGTCAAAACATTAATGCTTTAATTCATTTTTTTACTTACCGTGAAACTACGGTTAATATCAAACCCTACAAGGCCATTCCAGAACTTCCCTCAATTTTCAACCAAATCAACACTGATCTTATCTCCAGTCGAGAAGTAATTCCCGGAATTATAATCAGTTCATTTCTAATTATTTTGATTATTGCCTATTTTTTCAAGAAAAAATTACAAGATAAACCATATCTTATTCTTTTGGGTTGGTATATTTTTGGACTAGGTTCCCTAGCTCTCTACAAACAACATCTCTACGCTCATTATTTCGGTTTTTTATTCCCCGTCATTTTTATTATCTCTGGTGTTTTGATTAATAAGTTTAAATTAATCGGCATTCCTTTATTAATTTTTATTTCTTATTTGTCTTTCATTAATAATCCGTTTACTCAAAAACCAAATTATCAACTTCAACACGCTAGAAATTTAGGCGAGGCCATAAATGAACATCAAAACTCCAATGATGGCCAATACAATCTATCAATGTTGGCCTCATACAATGATTTTCGAGCTCAGGCTCCAAGATACTTCGTTAACCAGAATCAACTTTTACCAATGGAACAATATTCTCAAGCAAAAACTTTATTCATCATTATTGATGATCCGTCAAAATGGCCCAACAATATCAATTCTGATATTTGGGAAATAAATGTTTTTAAGGAAGATTCCACATATAATGTTTCGGAAGTGTTTTTCAGTTCTGACAATACTCAGATATTTAAATTAACCAAACAATAAATACATTTTCTGTATAATAAAGATATGAACCAACTATCTGTCGTTATTCCTTGTTACAACGAAGAAAATAATCTCAAAAGAGGTGTTCTTGATCAGGTTTACAATTTTCTCAAAACTCAAAAATTTGATTGGGAAGTTTTAGTTTGTAATGATGAATCAACTGACAACAGCCTTCAACTCGTCAAAGATTTTACCAACACTCACAAAGGTTTTAAGGTTCTTGATCTGCCTCACGGCGGCAAACCATCTGCAGTTTGGGGAGGTATTCAAAAAGCTCAATATCCTGTTGTTTTGTTTACTGATATGGACCAATCCACTCCGCTTTCTGAATCACTTAAGCTATTACCTTATTTCGATCAAGGTTACGACGTCGTTATTGGTTCTCGGGGTACTCAACGCGAAGGTAATTCATTGTTGAGAAAAATTGGTGGTAAAGTTTTTTTGTTTGGCCGTCGCTTATTTTTACTCCACAATATTATCGATACCCAATGCGGCTTTAAAGCTCTAAAGACCGATCTGGCTAAAAAAATCTTTCCTAACCTTCAATTTTTCAAAGACAAAGGTGATACCAAAGGTTGGCGAGTTTCTGCTTTCGATGTTGAATTGCTTTTTATGGCGCAAAAATGGGGCCACAAGATCAAAGAAGTCAAAGTTGATTGGATTAATGAAGACACAAGTATTACCAAAGGTGATTTAGCCAAAAGATATAAAAAAGAAACTAAACAAATGCTTCAGGAAATTATTCGGGTCAAATATAATGACCTCCGGGGTTTGTATGATCAAAAAAAATAATTGGGGAATAAAAATTTTTCTCTCATTCATTCTCGTCGGACTGTATTTTTTTACCCGTCTTCAAAATCTTACCGCTATCCCTGTCTTTGGTGATGAAGCAATCTATATCCGCTGGTCTCAAATTATCAAAAATGAAGAAACTCTTCGATTTATCCCTCAAACCGATGGTAAGCAACCGCTTTTTATGTGGATTACTGCCATTCTTTTACGTTTTCATTATGATCCATTAGTTACAGGTCGCTTTGTCTCTGTCAGTGCTGGATTTTTACTTCTTCTTGGTATTTTTTTTACCACTTGTATTATTATTGACTTTTTTAATCCATCCCGAGATCCAATTAAGTTTATCCGAGAATCCATTCGTGATAACTTTTATTATGGCTTTCTCTCATCACTAATTTACCTTTTTATCCCTTTTACTTTTTTCTTTGATAGACTAGCCGTTCCGGACAATTTATTATCAGCATTTGGTATTTGGTCACTATTTTTATCCCTATTGCTCGCTAAATTTCGTCGTCTCGATCTTTCTATGTTGCTTGGTATCACTTTGGGGTTAGCCTGGTTAACCAAATCTCCGGCTATATATTTTGTTGCCTTATCTATTTTTACTTTCTTTATTTTTAATTTTAAACGAATTAATAGTTACTATTTACCTATTATTTCATCCATCATTGCTTTTTTTATCTATAATATTCTTCGGCTTGGACCTCAATTCAATATGATCGCTCTTCGGAATAAAGATTACGTCTGGGGACTATCAGAGATTATAAAACACCCACTTGATCCGTTGACTCCTCATTTACACGACACTTTAGCTATCTTTAGCCAATATATTTCTTGGCCGGTTTTAATCTTTGCTCTCATCGGTCTTTTCTTATTTTTCTTTTATCAAAAAAACACCCATCTTTTTGTTTTGCTTGCCTGGGGTCTTCTACCACTACTCGCTAACTCAGCTATCGCTAAAGTTTTTACGGCCAGATATATTCTTTTTATTATTCCATCATTTTTAGTTTTAATCAGTATTGGTCTTTCCGTATTTTTCAAAAACAATCTTTCTCGAATTATTTTTACTCTAATTCTTTTAATCCCCAATTTATTCTGGCTCCAAAAAATTAGTCTCGATCCGTTTAATGTCCAATTGTTGAGTACCGAAAGTGGTTATATTAGTGGTTGGACTTCCGGCTGGGGTATCAAAAATAGTGCTGATTTTCTTAAGGAAAGATCGAAATCAGTCAATGTTATTGTCGGTACCGAAGGTTCTTTCGGTACTTTACCTGACGGTCTTCAAATTTATACTGATGGTACCAAACAACTCACCATTATCGGTCTCGGTTTAGGTTTTACATCAATCCCTAATAACTTAGTCAACGCTAGAAATTTTGGCGACGAAGTTTATTTATCCATCAATAAATCTCGACTATCCCTTTCAAGTCTGGAACAGGATAAACTAGAATTAGTCAGTTCATTTCAAAAACCCAATAATGATGCTTACCTTCTTTACAAATTAAAGTAATTTTCCTTTATGAAAAATCTTTTTAAAAATAAATTTTTTTGGCCAATATTAACTTTTATTCTCACTATTCCCGCTTTTTTCTTCCTTCTTAAACCAGGTTACTTCAATATGCACGATGATATGCAAATGATTCGCCAGCTTGAAATGGAAAAATGTCTAAAAGACGGTCAAATCCCTTGTCGCTGGACCCCTGATTTAGGTTACGGCTATGGTTATCCTCTTTTCAATTTCTATCCACCAATGCCTTATATAGTTGGCCAGGTTTATCGTACTCTTGGTTTTTCTTTCGTAAATTCAGTCAAAGCCACTGCTGCTACTCAAATAATTCTTTCCGCTGCCTTTATGTTTTTATTGGCTGCCTCCATTTTTGGCCCTGTTGGTGGTTTTATTGCTTCACTTTTTTATACCTATTCGCCTTATCACGCTCTCAATATTTATGTTCGTGGAGCTATGAATGAAGCCTGGGCGGCTGTTTTCTTTCCACTGGTTTTTTATTTTTCCCGTCGTTTAGTCGTCGAAAAGAAAGCCAGATTTTTAATTGGTTTAAGCGGTTCCTTTGCTGGTATTCTTCTATCTCATAATCCTATGGCCCTTACATTTACCCCTATTTTATTTCTCTGGGTCTTGTTTTGGTTTTTAAATCAATATTTTTCTAACAAAACCAAAATGCCACTTTGGCAGTTTGTCAAAAATCAAACTAGTACTATCTTAAAACTCGTTTTATCTGGTGTCTTTGCCGCTACTCTAACCGCTTTCTATACTTTTCCTGTTCTTCTCGAAACCAAATATGTCCAAATTAATACTATGTTCGAAGGTTATTATCATTTTTCCGTCCATTTCGCTACTCTTTATCAATTATTTATCAGTAATTTTTGGGGTGATGGTGCCTCCGTTTGGGGCCCAAATGATGATATGTCGTTTATGATTGGTTATCTTCATTGGATCATTCCTTTCACTTTAGTCGGATTTATTATTTTTTCTATTTTTAAATTTCGTAAGTCCCTCCAAAAAATAGATGCCAAATATTGGTTAGTCCTACTTACGACTTCTATGGCCTTATTCACGGTTTTTATGGTTCACAATAAATCCACTTTTATTTGGCTTTTGTTTCCTACTATTCAAAAAATTCAATTCCCTTGGCGTTTTCTTAATCATTCCAGCTTTTTATTTTCTTTTTCTGCTGGTGGCATCATTTTATTAATCGACAAAATTTCTCCCAAAATAAAACATTATCTTATTTTAATTCTGGCTGCCTTACTTATCACTCTTAATGTTAGTTACTATACTCCAATTCATTACGGTCCAATTACTGACGAACAAAAATTTTCTGGAAAAGCCTGGATTAATCAAGTCACCTCTGGTATTTACGATTACCTTCCCAAAACCGCCAAAATCGCTGCTCAAGGTCCGGCTAAAGATTTTGTCGATGAAGTTAGTCCCTCAGAAACCAACTTCACTATTACTAATACTCAAAAGGGGAGCGATTGGTCACTTTTTACCCTTAACCTTAATCAACCAGCCAAAGTCACTCTGGCTCAATTGGCTTTTCCTGATTTTTTAGTTACCGACAATGGTCAAAAAATAAATTATCAAATCGAGCCACAAATTGGCCGAATCACTCTTGATCTGTCTGCGGGCAATCATCAATTATTTGTTAAATTTACTAATACTCCAGTTCGCACTATATCGAACTATGTTTCTCTTGTCGCGTGGTTAATATTTGGTCTCTATCTTCTCCGACCATTATGGAACAAATTGACCTTCAAGAAATAAAACACAAAACTACCAGTAGTGTTATTTTTCTGTCGCTACGCAATATTGGTATCCAAGCCATTTCTTTTATTGGTTTCTTTTTACTTACCTATATTCTCGGTACCAAAGAGGTTGGTGTTTTTGCTATTGTCGCTGAATCTGTTGGCATATTAGGTTATTTTTCTGACATTGGTTTAGCTGCGGCCCTGATTCAGCAAAAAACTGAAGTTACCAAAGACGAACTTCAAACTACCTTCACTGTTCAACAAATCCTTGTATTATTAGCCCTGATTATTGCTTTCCCGATAATCAAAAATCAACACCTCGCCTCAAATGAACTTTGGATTGTTGCTTCCTTATGTTTTTCTTTTATAGCCGCCTCCCTCAAAACTATTCCATCGGTTTTACTCGAAAGAAAATTAAACTTCAAACTCTTATCTACCATCGATATTGTTGAAAATATAACTTTTTATATTTTTGCCGTTCTGTTCGCCTTCCTTGGTTTCGGCACTCTTTCTTATGCTATTGCTACCTTCATCAGAAGTTTACTTGGTTTACTTATTATCTATAAATTTATTTCTTGGCCTATCGGTTTCTCTTTTTCCAAAGATGTTGCCAAAAAACTTTTTAGATACGGTATCCCTTATCAATTTAATTCCTTCATTTCCGTTGCCAAAGATAGACTTTCCAATCTTTTTGTCGCCCAAATTATTGGCACCAATTTTTTTGGTATTTTAGCCTGGGCTCAAAAAGGCCCCAGAATGCCATTAAGTTTTATGGATGCTATTATGAAAATTACTTTCCCTACTTTTTCTCGTCTTCAAGATCACAAAGATCTTCTCAAAAAATCTCTCGACAAAAGTCTCTTCTTCATTGCTTTGGTTGTTTTTCCAGCTTTGGTCGGTATTTCTTTTGTCGGCCAAGATTTTATTTATATTGTCCCCAAATACACCAAATGGTTACCGGCAATTTTCCCCATGTATCTCTACTCCCTTAATTATGCCATTGCTGCCATCACTACTCCTATTACTAATGCCTTCAATGCCGTCGGTAAAATTACTTTAACTACTAGGTTTATGATTATGTGGACTATTTTAACTTGGGTATTCTTTCCTATTCTTAGTTGGAAATTCGGTTATATCGGTACCGTCTGGGCTTCTGTTATTGTTGGGTTTAGTTCATTTATAGTTTGGATTGTCGCCAAAAAAGAATTTGACGTTAACATCTTCAAGTCAGTTCAAAAACCATTTTTCGGCTCTCTTTTAATGAGTTTAATTTTACTTATTATCAATCAGTTAAATTTAGACCATTTAATTAATGTCATCTTCAAAATAATCTCTGGCTCATTAATTTATTTTTTATTCATCTATCTCTCTTCAAGAACAGAAATTAATTGGTTTTGGCAGCAAATTCAATGTCTCAAAAACAAAAAACAATCTTAGGTATATTTTTTGCTTTTATCCTTTTTTCCTTACTTAAACCAAGTAGTGTTTTTGCTCAAAAAGAACGTTTTGCTATTAATATAAACCCTGTTAGAGGTTCTGATTTTTGGAAAAACACCAACTCGCCGAACCATTTTGTCGAATATCAAAAAAAGATAGCTATTGATAATAATTTTTCTGTTACCTGGTTAATCCGCCCTGACTATTTTCTCTCAAAATCAGAAAATATTTTTTTAAATCCTGAATATAAAAATGATGATCTAGGAATTTTTTTAGAAGTTACTCCTTCATGGACAAAAATTAATAATATTGAATATAAAACCAACCTTCCTTGGTATCATTCTCAAAATATTTTTCTTTCTGGCTATAACCAAAATGATCGACTCCGCCTTATTGATACTGCTATGGATAATTTCAAACAAATTTATGGATTTTATCCAAAAAGCGTTGGTGCGTGGCACATTGACTCATTTAGTGCCGAATACTTAGTTAACAAATATGATGTTAATAATTTCTTAATCTGTTCTGATCAAACTTCCACTGATGGTTATCAAATTTGGGGAGGTTGGTGGGGTATTCCATATTTTCCCTCAAAAAACAATTTACTTATCCCCGCCAAATCAAAAGCAGATAAACTCAATGCCGTCGTTCTTTTTTGGGCTCTTCGGGACCCACTAAACGGTTATGGTGGTGGTAGCCACAGTCTTTATAGTCTCCAATCCAATGATTATTCATATCTTAAACTCAATACTGACTACTCTAACAAACTTGTCGACATTTATCTTAATCAAACCACCAACGATTATGGCCAGGTCACTATTGGTCTTGAAAATGACGATTTAACTCACAATATTGAATATCAGGATCAAATTCGAAGTTTAGCCAAAAAAGACGTTAAATTTATTACCTCATCTCAATTTTATTCTTGGTATTCCCAAAAATATCCAAAATTAACTCCTGACACGGAAATTTATGGTCAAGATCCTCTAGGGACCAATCAGGAATTTAAGTGGATATTGAGTAAGTACGGCCGAATGGGTTTATTTAAAGATCCTTCTCAGGAATGGTTTGTCAAAGATCTTCGCTACTATAGCGATAACGACATTGATCCTTATCGAAATTATCGAAACACTGAAAATGTCCTCAATTGGAAAATCACTCCTCGCATTGATTCTGTTTTTAATGTTGGGAATACCATTCCATATAATAATCAAATCAAATTTAAACCCTCAGGATTCAAAATTAACTTTAAAATCATTTTTTCTGTCATAATAACCCTGATAACTATTATGTTTTCCTTCAAAAAGAATAAAATCATCCCCACCTTAACTATTCTCGCCGGTACTATTGTTTTGTCTCTAACTATGATTAGAAGTGGCCTTTTTTATGACTTTGGTCTTGGATACTGGGGTCCAAATGGTCACGACGGCATCTGGCATTTAAGTCTTATTAATCAACTTCAACAAAATATTCCACCATTAAACCCGGTTTTTAGTGGCACCACTTTGACCAATTATCATTGGGGTTTTGATTTATTTGCCGCCTTTTTA
Organism: Candidatus Shapirobacteria bacterium; assembly: GCA_018500045.2. Lineage (GTDB taxonomy): Bacteria > Patescibacteriota > Microgenomatia > UBA12405 > UBA12405 > WARW01. Next base: position 20,361 of record JAHBAQ020000103.1, read on the forward strand.
GGTAAATTATTCAATAATAATAGTTTCGTCTATTTCCAATTTTTACCCATAATTTTCGGATTAATCATAGGTTACTTATCCTTTAAACTTGTCAACCAAATCACCAAAAACCAGAAATTAGCCAGTTTATTTACTTTCCTGATTTATTTTTCCGGATCATTTGGTTGGCTTTATACCCTCATTAAATCTGGCAATCTTGGCGGTGAGTCACTCTTTTGGTCGATGCAATCGGTTTCTACATTAATCAACCCACCCTTTGCTCTTTCATTAATTATTCTGCTTTGGGGATTAATAATTTGGTCAAAAAATAATTCATCAGATAAATACAAGATCGCTGTAATTAACGGAATTATTTTTGGAATTCTCTCTGGTATCAAAGTCTATGCCGGCATTCTTGCTGGACTAACTTTAGTTATTTTTTGGTTTTTTGATTTTCTTAAAACCCGAAAAGTTTTTAATTACAACTTTTTTACTTGGGCTACCACCTTAATTATCTCTCTAATAATTCTTGGCTCACTTGGCGTCCTCAAAAGTTCCTCAATTTTAGAATTTAAACCGCTTTGGTTTACTCACTCAATGGTCGAATCTATTGATAAATTCTACTTTCCCAAACTTGCCGCCTATCGAATAAATCTTTCTCAAAATTTAAATCCCGTCAAACTACCTTTTTATCTTGGTCTTGAAGCTAGTCTTGTACTCATTTTTATTGTTGGTAATCTAGGTTTTAGAGTCCTCGGACTGATCCCAATTTTCCAAAAAATCAAAAATCACCATCTCACTTCATTTGAAAAATTAATTCTCATTTTAATGGGTCTTGCCTTAATCATTCCTTTACTTTTTGTTCAAAAAGGCACCGCTTGGAACACTATTCAGTTCTTTTATTATTTTCTCTTTTTTTCCAATATCTTTTTTGCCCAGTTTATAACGGATTTCCTAAAAATAAAAAGTAAAAAAAACCTTATCATTATAATTTTTATCCTCATTTTAACCAATCTTACGAGTATTAGTACTATTAAAGACTATTTAGGTAATCCACCTCCATCGGCTATTCCGGCAAAAGAAGTGGAAGCATTAAACTTCCTGAAAAATCAAAAAAACGGTATTGTTTTAACTTATCCTTACGATCAATATATAAAAAATAAATTAAAACTCTCCACCCCAATTCCAATGTATCTTTATGAAACCACCGCTTATGTTTCGGCCTATTCGAATAAAATTAGTTTTCTTGAGGATGAAATGAATCTTGATATCACTGGATTCAATTGGGAAAAAAGAAAAAATGAAGTTATCAACTTTTTCCAATCAAACGAGGAATTTGCAGCTAGGGGATTCTTAGTTAACAATCAGATTGATTATATTTATTTGATAAATGGTCAAAAAATTACCCTTGGTGAATCTCAGCTTCAAATTAATAAAATCTTTGACAATGGCCAGATTCAAATCTATCAAGTTCAAAGATGATAAACTTACATTATTAAACTTATGAAATCCAAACCTAATATATCTGTCGTTATTAATGTTCGCAACGAAGCCGAGCATTTATCTAAGTGTCTTAAATCAATTAAAGACCTGGCTGATGAAATCATTGTTGTCGATATGAAATCAACCGACAATAGTGTTACTATCGCCAAAAGTTTTGGGGCTAAAGTTTTTAGTTATCGACCAATGAAATTTGTCGAACCTGCCAGAAATTACGCTCTTTCAAA
>JAHBAQ020000056.1 GCA_018500045.2 Candidatus Shapirobacteria bacterium
ATCACAAGCTATATTATTAGCTTTTTTGGATTTACATTGTTTAACCCCTTGTTGCGTAGCACAATATTGATTACTAGAACAATCAGTATCAGAGTTACATTTCTTAACCGATGACGACGGTGTTGGAGCGCCACTTTTCTTAGCTTTACAACTCACATCATCAGAAGTTGAACTACCATTAGATCCCATACAATCCCATTTATAGTAACCACTTGATCCAGTCTCATCTTTCCATGAAGAAGATCCTCTACTACATATTCCAGTTGTCGGTTTGGAACTATATGTTCCACCATCAGCACTACCACAAACTCCTTTAGTCACAGTACCTGCTTTAACAGCAGCAGCACAACTTACATCATCGGAAGTAGAACCGCTTTTAGACCCCATACACTTCCAATTGTAATCACCGCCATACCCAGCCTCATCCAACCAAGTAACAGTTCCCTTACTACATAAATCTTTTGTTGGTTTAGAATCATAAGATCCTTTGGTTGCACTACCACAAGCTCCAATAGTTACACTAGAAGGAACACAGCATTTTCTACTCGAACTACCCGTACATAGACCTGGCTTAAAATTTCCATTAGTACAAGAACCAGTTTTACATGTCCCCCCAATATCAGTACACCCATCATCATTTTTAACAGACCCAGAACCACCAGGAACACAACACTTTCTATTAGACGGTCCAGTGCATAGACCTGATTTAAAACTTCCATTACAAGACGCCGTTGTATATTTACACGTCCCTCCCTTACTGGTACACCCAGAATCATCTTTTACTGCTGCATTGCTTCTATTCTCTTGATTCTGTTGAACTAATTTCGTTGCCAACGGCAAAGCTACCACTACCATCAACATACCTGCTAATAAAAAAATTTGGGCAATACCTTTCTGTTCAGATAATCTTAAGTTTTTCATTTTAAACCAATTTATATATAAAAAGTTAAACACCTTTTAAAGATCGGGTCAATAGATCAAAAATATACTTATTCAACCAAAAACCAACACTCTAATTAAGTATTTGTTTTTTAATCATTTCCAAATCCAAATTATTTACTAAGCCATCCCAATTTATATCCTCTTTTCGGCCACACCTTAACTCATCAGATATGTTACTTTTCACTATTGAATAGTCAGTTAAATTAATTACTCCATCGTTATTAACATCACCCAACACTAATTCATAGTTGGCAAAATTATAAATATAATCATTAGCTCTATGCAGATCAATATTACATTCGCTAACTTTGTCACTATTTTGATTATTTACACACATTACCTTCTTTAAACCATTACTTCCACTGATTATTATTTGATTATTTTTATTTACATTATTAAATGTATTATTCAAACTTCGTCCAGACACTAAAAACACTTGATCACCAGCATAATTAATTCCACCTTTTACAAAAACAAAAGAAATATTTTTTAACTCCTGAGATTTGTTTGTTGTTAGATTCAAGACCTTCATATTCAGACTAATTCCATTATTTTTTAAACAATATACATTTGGTTTCACTCCAACAAAAGAAAATTTAAAACTAATCCCCGAATTCGCTTCAGCATCATCAGTATTATTTTCATTATTATTTTCTTCATTTAATTCTTCATCGGTTTGAACAATTTGATTTACATTTTCTGGTTTTTCTTCTGTCACAACCTCTTCCTCTGTTTGATTACTATCATTCACCGGATAAGTTTCTCCGTTTGGTAAAGTCTCCGCTGAAGCACAGCCGCCGCTTAATAAACACACAATATCATCCCATAAACTATTTTGTTCGTCATTATTGGTGGCTTCTTTTTGTTCTGCACTACAATTATCATCGCTCCCGTAATTAGCTGTTCCTTTACATGTCCAAGAGAATGGTTTGGTTTTATCTGTTGGTACTGTCACTGTTGTTGGAGTTCCATAATTACACAAACCTGCCTTAATTACTTCCGACTCACTATTAAACGATTTTTTATTAGCCCCTCCACATTCTCCATTAAGAACACACTTACTTGCCGATTCATCACCAATTCTTACCGGAGTACAAACTTCACCAGCTCTTGTATCACAACCAGCATTAGTGTCGATAACACAATCTGAGTTTTTAGTAACACAAATACCACTAATACACTTACCCGATTCACAATCCACTGATGAATTACAACCACTCCCCGCTTCAGCTAATTTTTTCTTTTGGCTACATTCAATTGTATTAGCGTTATTAATTCCCTCACACGCCCAATGAAAAATATTTTTATCATCCAAAATTGGATTTTTTGAAGTTACCGGAATACCAACATTACACAACTGTTTTACCCCAGCATCAATCTTACTCAATAAATGATCAGCCGTAATTACATCATTAGGCAAACTTCCACACCCCCCTTTTACCTTCTGTTTTGCTTCACACGGTTTAGAGTTGTTTTCTTTGTTTGTGCCATCACAAATCCAAGAGAAAGTGTTGTTGGTTAAATTGATAGAGATGGTTCCTTTTCCAGCTCTCTTGTTACACAAATTATTCTTTCTTAGATCTAATTCAGTTGTAAATGATTGATCTTTTAGACCTGTATTACATTGACCTTGAATTACACATTGATTATTAATACATTCCAAACCAGATACACATCCATCGTTACCGTCACGACTATCACATTTCTCTTTTTCTTTGGCTTTATCTAAACAGACTCTTACCAATTGGTTATCTGGAGAATTGTTACAGTATTTGTCTGTCGGACATTGAGAAATATTACAGTTTTGATAACATTTCTTTCCTCCCCAAACACAATCTGGTTGGTTGTAACTATTAGAACAACTATCGGCTGTCGCAAAATAGGAACAAGAAGTATTGGTTTTCTTTCTGGCCACACTACAATCAATTGATTTTCCTCCATTGTCACTTCCTTTACATGTCCAATTAAAAGTATCACTTGGTTTATCTTTATCATCCTCTCTCCACCAATCTGGTTTACTAGGTAAGATACAAACTACACTATCCAATGGTCTGACTGAATATGAAGACAATAAGTTGGTACCACACTTACCATCAAA
>JAHBAQ020000076.1 GCA_018500045.2 Candidatus Shapirobacteria bacterium
AGATGTGTATAAGAGACAGCCATTATCTTTGGTGGCTGAAGCAGAAGCGACAGCATAAACTATTTTGGTATTGTCGGAATTGGCTGAGGGATTGATAGCTCCGGTGAGGGTAATTGGTTTTAAATCAGGGACTGAACTAAAAAGTTGGATATCAGCTTGGTAAACAGTTTCTGTTTTGACGGTAATATTTTTTTGCCATTGATTAAAGCCGTCTTTATTAATTTTTAGATTATAGACACCAGGTGAAAGATTAAAAGTATCATCGGTGGCAGTAATTAGTTTGTCGTTAATATAGACAGAAGCCCCTTTTGGGTAAGAGACGGCAGAAATAATCCCGGTAGGGTTAAGAGTAAAACCATTTTTGAGAGAAAAACGATAGCCACGAGCAAAAATGGAGATAAGATAGGTAAAACTAACAATAAAAAAACCGACTAAGGCGATAAGAATCAAACTTCGCCTGTTTGAGGTATTTTCCATAATTTATTATAACTTAAGTGGTAGCTGGTTAGTGTATCATATTTATATGAAATTGTTGAAAAAGTTAGGAATTGATTTGGGGACGGCTAATAGTATAGTTTGGGAGTCAGGGAAAGGAATCGTGTTAAATGAACCAACAATTGTGGCAGTAGGGATTGAAGACAGAAAAGTATTGGCAGTAGGTAATGAAGCAAAAAAAATGTTGGGTAAAACGCCGGAATATATTGAAGTAGTTTGTCCGCTTGAGGATGGAGTGATTGCTGATTATGAAGTGACCGAGGCGATGTTGAGATATTTTTTGCGTCAAGTAATGGGAAATAATTGGTTTATTGGTCCGGAAGTGATGGTGTGTGTACCAGCTGGAGTGACTCAAGTGGAACAGAGGGCGGTGTTGGATGCAACTTTGTCGGCGGGAGCAAGAAAAGCTTATTTGATAGATGAACCATTAGCAGCAGCAATTGGAGCTAAAATTCCAGTATCGGAGCCGTTTGGAAATATGATTGTGGATATTGGTGGCGGAGCGGCCGAAGCGGCAGTGATTGCTTTGGGTGGTGTGGTAACTCATAAAAGTGTTAAAGTGGGGGGGCAAAAGCTAGATAGGGCAATTATGGATTTCTTAAAGAAGAAATATAATTTGATTATTGGGGAGCAGACGGCTGAGTTGATAAAAACAAAATTAGGAACAGCAATAAAACCAAAGAAAGTAGAGACAATGGAAATTAATGGTCGGGATTCAATATATGGTTTGCCAAAAAATATGTTGGTAGACAATGAAATGGTTTATGAAGCTTTGGCTCCGATATTGGAAATGATAATGACAGTGATTAGAGATACTTTGGAAATAACGCCGCCGGAGTTGGTATCGGATATTGTCGACAGGGGAATTGTATTGAGTGGGGGAACAGTTCAATTGAAAAATTTTAATGCATTGGTGACTCGAGAAATTGGAGTATCGGCTCACGTGGCGTTGGAACCACAGTTTTGTGTAATTAAAGGGACAGGGGTAGCAGTGGAGAATTTGGAAATTTATCGTCGAGCAATCAGGTGATACAGTGAAAATTTATAACCTATAAATTTTAATTACTAATTAATAATTACTAATTAATAATTAAGAAATAAGTCTTGTAATGTGTATTTTGTAATTTTAAGATAAAATTCTATATAAATTATGATTTTCCGTATAATATCTTTATTTTTGAGAGTAATAAAGTTGTTCTAAAATAAATATTTGGTGGAGAATATATTTTTTAAATAAAAACCTATAACTTGACAGGGTAAGGGTTGGTGATATAGTTAAAGTGTAAAACTTATTTTTTATAAATATAAGATATTTTTTTGATTGAATTTTGCCGTTTTTTGAAGTTTTAAAAATGTTAAAATCAGTTAGTGAAAAAAAAGAGGCTAAAAAAACAGTCGGCCGAGGATAAATTGGAGGTAAAGTTCGTCGGAGTTGATGATAGTTTTTTCCTAAGCTATTGGAAAATCTTTGATATATCGCTTTTTGGCAGACAGAGATCTGATCTGCTAAATATTATAGGAAGAAATTTGGATTCAGGCACAAAAAAATATTGGATAGCCACGGTTAATCCGGAATTTGTGATGGCCGCTGAGAAAGATAGAATTTTTAAGGATATTTTAAAGAAAACTAGTTTGAATGTGGTGGATGGAATCGGATTGGTTTGGACACATGAATTAGATATCAGATCTGAAGGAAGGAGAAATTTAATTACGGCTTTTAATGTGGGAATGGACGTTTTAAAAGGGAAATATAAAGACCAAATGGCGTCGGGGGCGGATTTAATTTTGGAGTTGGCTAGAATGGCGAAAGAAAAAAATAAAAAAATATTTTTGTTGGGTGGTTGGCAAGATAGGGCAGAAAGAACAGCTGGATTTTTGAAGAAGAAATTTGGATTGAAAGATAGTCAGTTGGAGTGGTGCGTGGGTGAACCGGAGATTAGTAATGAAGAAGTGTTAAAACAAATAAATCAATTTAAGCCAGATATTTTATTAGTGGCTTATGGGATGAAGAAACAGGAATTTTGGATTAATGATAATTTGCAAAAGTTAGATGTTGGTTTGGTGATGGGGGTGGGAAGAAGTTTTGATTATTATAGTGGAGATTTAAAAAGAGCACCGGAAGGCTTGAGGAAAATGGGAATGGAATGGTTTTATTCTTTGGTTAAGGAACCGAAAAGATTTAAGAGACAATTGGCTTTACCAAAATTTATTTGGAAGGTGTTGAGAGAAAAGTAGCTTTTATCCTATAATGGTTGACTAAAGTAGTTGATTGAGTTAAAATCGGGCATTATTTTTAGGTTAAAACTAAAGCTGTTTTGATTTAAAAATAAAGTACTTTTAAATCACTTTTCTGAGTGGAACCGAGCTATTTTTTTTGGCTGGGTTCTGCTCAGAAGAGCAATAGAGAGAAAGGGGAATATGACCGATGGTATTTGAGAAGGAAAAGGTGAGTATCTCGACGGTTGTCAAAGGGACAGTACTGGTTAAGATTAAGCCGAAGGAGGAAGAACTGCTTAAGAGTTTGGGGATCGAATATCGACAGGCTAATGGGTATTGCGTTTTTACCCGAAGAGAAGGGTATTTAGTCTGGTTAGGTATTCGATTGGCTGATCCGGTAGCAATTAGTCCGTTCTTTATACCAAAGAGGTTGATGGTGAGAAGATTGGACGAAAATTTCGTTCTGACTCTGCAAAACAATGGGGTGTTGGGTTTTGAGACGAAAGTCTTGAAATCGGCATGCGTACGGGATGTTTGCCGCGACGGTAGTGACAAAGTTCTCTTGACCAAAGGGTGCCTTTATGTACCACAGCAAGTGTCCGTTGCAAGTTTGGATCAATGCAGGAATCTGTCAATGGACTGGGGTTACTCGGCGGTGATTAACGAAAAAGGCAAGTTATTGCACCTATTTAAGTATGGTCATGTTGAGGATAAACTTGACAGTCCGTATTTGAAGTCGCTAAGGGCGACTTCGCTGTGGCGTTATATTGTCTGATTCGTCAGACACTGAGGTGGGGATGGGTAAATGAGCTTAGGCTCGTTTTGCTGTTCTCACCTTGGGTAATATGTTTATTGTTGAAAACAATACTGATGAGTTTTTCCTAAAATTAGGAATAAAACGAAACGTATATTTGAGAGTATTAAAACCTATAATATTGTTTTTTTGGGTAGTTTTTGATACAATTGTGGCTGTTTACGAATAATTTTGTTAAAACAACAGAAATTAGGAGTAGATAGTACTTTTAAATCTTACAAGCTATTTTGGCCAGGCCCTATTAGAAACTAAAATTTTGGTTTTTGATAGGGCTTTGGTCAAAATATGGAAAGGGGTGTTTGTTTTGAAGATCGTTCAGGTGTCTGTTCAGGAACTTCCGGAAGAGCAGAAGAGTTTTCTGCTGGATTTGATGATGAGAGGAGAGAAGAAATCAGCGGTTCCGGTCTACTATCGCAATGAAGTCGGAGAAGTCTTTTTCGTGGCTGATTGCGTCCTTAGGGATGTCAAAGCCTTTGAAAAGGCGGCTCCCAAAGGGCTTTACCGCGGTGGCGCCTTGCTGAAGCTGCTGACCAAATACGGCCAAGTGGTGCTTTATGATGAGCGCTATCGTTGGTTGCGGTTGATCGGCGGAATCGCCCGTTTCGATGAGGGCGATAACCTGACCAAGACAGCCATCCGCGAGGCGGTGGTCGAAGAACTGGCGGTGCTGGCCGAGAACGAGACTGTTCGGCTGGTGCCGGAAGGATCCAAGAACTTGGTTGGGCTTTCTATTCCTGGATGGGGGATTACGGTCCAGGATATTCTGGAGGCCGGATCGCTGTCTGTGGTGGACTACTTTTTCAATGATGCCAATCGGGCGTTTGAAGTCGTGGTGGAATGGAACCTTATTGACTGGAATGAGTTGAGCATCTTGCACAGCGAAGACTGGTTCAAGGGTGGGCGGAGTGGGTTTACTCCCTTCGTCATTAATGAGTGTGCCGACATTGTTGGTGTGTTCGACGGCCGTCACGGCTACGTGTCTTTGCCGGTGGTTCACCTTCATCCGACGTTGGAGTCGTGCTTGTAAGAGACGGGCGACCGATATCTGTTTGCAGCAATGCAGCAATATCCGGTCGCCCTTTTCGTTTTAAAATTCGCCGAGGAATTTGATTTCGGGTTCGAGGGTGATGCCTAATTTTTCTTGAGCTTGGGTTTGGATGAATTTAATTAATTTAAAATAATCGGCAGCGGTGGCGTGACCATTATTGATAATAAAATTGGCGTGAAGGGGACTAATTTGAGCATTGCCAATAGAATAACCTTTGAGATTTAATTTTTGATCAATGATCATACCGGATGGATCCCAGTTGGGATTGTTTTTAAAAACTGAACCAAGAGAATTCATTGATTGAATAACGGATTTTTTTTGGATAATATTTTGAAATTTTTGTTTAGCGGCTAGAGTGTCACCTGAGTTTAGTTGAATAATAGCTGAAATAATAAAGTCGTTAATTTTTTCGACAGAAATAACAAATTGAGAAAATAAATGTTTATCGTCGCCGTGAATGTTGCCGGCGATAGCGCCGCCGACAGTAGAGGGGATATAGGCAAATTCTTCTAGACCGACTAAATTATTATCTAAAGTAAAATTAATGAGTTGAGGAAGTTGGACACCGGAAGCAACTTTTATTTGATTGTTGGGTAAAATTTCCATTTCGTTGGAATCGTTTTTGATGACAATGCCGCGAAGACCAGAATCGGAAATTAGAACATTTGAACCATTACCTAATATGGTAGGGGCGTATGGCAATAGGCCCTTACTTGATAGATTAGATATTTTTTCTAGGACATTTTTAAATTCTTCCGAGGATTTGGTGTGAATAAAAATATCGGCAGAACCGCCGATTTTGACAGTGGTATAAGGGGCGAGGGGATGATTTTGGTGAATTTCGGAGTTAGGAAAGTTTGATTTGAGATCGGAATAAAGTTGGTTAAGGTCCATAGAAGAATTATAACAAAAAGGTAGGGGTGTATTACCATACGCCCCTACAAAAGGGGAAAATTGAACTTAAAATTTATCTTATAAAATATTAAATTTGAGATAGTAAAAAAATATGGGTTGCGAGTGTGGAAAAGTGGAGAAAAATTAAAATAACCTATAATTTTTTAGAGGAGATTTTTGGTATAATTAGAGAAGAAAATTAAAGAGATTATGCTGGAATATTTTGTAGAATCGGGTAGAGAAGAGGATTGGGTAAAACCTCCAGTTAAGGGAGAGTTGTTATTTGGAGTGGAAAAAAATTCTAATTATGAAACTACTGGATTGGAATATATTTGGAGATTAATGGTGGTCAATGATTCCATTGGAAATGGAACTTTGGTTGAGTTAAAAGGTTTGTTGATTTCAAATTCATTAAAAAATGGAATATTCTCAACTAGGCCAAATTATGAACGAATTAGTGAGCTTGGTGATGTTTTTGGCAACAGAGATACTGATGTATATCGGTCAAAATATTTTAGAGCGAGTGAATTTGAAGTGTGTCAGTTTTTTGTAGCCGCCAGGGTGTTTTTTAATTTACCGAAACAGAAAGAAAAAAATGATCCTGTTCGTGGTTTTAATGCATTTGCTAATCAAGTTTTGGTTAATGATAATTATTTACCGAAAACAGAAAGAACAGTAGATAGAGCTTATAATTGGGCATTGAGAGTTAATCTTGATGTTATTCTAAATAATGACAAACAGAGTTTTAGGAATTGATCCGGGATTGGCAAACACGGGATGGGCAGTTTTGGAACCGGTTAGTGGTAATCCGGAATTTAAATTGATCGAATGTGGATGTTTGAGGACAAAAATTACCAGCACGTCAGCAAAAAGATTAAATATGATTTATGACGAGTTGGAAGGATTAATTAAAAAATATAAAGTCGAAGCAGTGGTTTTTGAAAGTTTATTTTTTGCTAAAAATGCTAAGTCGGCATTGAAAGTGGCCGAGGCAATTGGAGTAATAAAAATTTGTGGGGAGAGAAACGGTATTGAAGTGGCCGAATTCACACCGTTACAAGTAAAGATGGCGCTGGTAGGTTATGGTCGGGCAGAAAAAGAACAGGTGGAAGAAATGGTGAGAAACTTTTTGTGCTTAAAAGAAAATATTTCACCGTCGCACGCATCAGATGCGGTGGCAGTAGGGTTGACGTATTTATTTACTAATCAACAACTAACTTAAGTAATTGTTGATTTTTGTATTCGTCAATGATGGCTCGGTTGGGTACTATGAAGGTTCTATCTTCTGAAACTTTACCAATACCAGCTTGTTCAATGAAGTTAACTAAGCCGATGGGTCGTTGATGTCTACCGTTTGGGTTTTGGATGATTATCCGACCTGTTTGACTGTCAATAAAATCTTTTTTAGATTCTTGTGGTGGATAATAAACTAAAACTTGTTGAGTTACGTCTTGGTTGTCAACTTTGCTAGTAATATTGAATATGGTATCTCGAGGAAATTTGCGGAAGATATCTTCGGCAGCCTGAAGAAGTTGTCGGCTTTTTTTGCCTTGTTCCTGTTGATTTTTAAGACGTTCTCTTTGTTCTATCAGTCCAATAATTTCCCCATGGTCACGTTGTTTGACCCGGAGTAACTCAGAAGGGCTGAGGCCTCTTTCACTAGTCATATGGTAGGTATTATAACATTTGGATAATATTCGGGTTTAGGGTAAAATGGGTTTATGATTTCGAGTTTGACAGGAAAAATAAATCGGATATGGGGAAATAATTGTGAGGTAGAAGTGGGTGGAGTAGGGTATTTGCTTTTTGTAGGAAAAAATTTTTTGAAAAAACATAATGTGGGTGAAGATTTGACAGTGGCGACTTATATGGCAGTATCGGAAAATGATATTAATTTGTTTGGTTTTGAGAATTGGGAAGAAGTAGATTTGTTTAAAATGTTAATTTCAGTGTCGGGGGTGGGACCAAAAACAGCGGCAGGAATTTTGGGAGAGACAGAAAGTTTGGCAATTATTAAAGCAATTGGAAATGCGGATGTAAGTTTCTTTGAGAAGATTAAGGGAATAGGTAAGAAAACCGCCCAACGAATTATTATCGATTTAAAATCAAAAATTGGTGGTTTGGGTGAGTTAGATTTGTCTCAAGATGAAAATTTAGCAGATGATGAGTTGGTGATGAGTTTGAAACAATTAGGTTTTGATAAAAAGGAAATTGATAAAGTGACAGGAAAATTACCAAAAGAATTAGAAACAACTGAGGCAAAATTGAGTTGGTGTTTGAGTAATTTGTAAAAAATTATGAAAAAAGAGGACAAAATAAAAGAAGAAGATAAAACTCTAAATCCAAAAGCGGAAGTGGAAGAAAAAATTGTCGAAAAGAAATTGCGACCACAGAGATTAAACGAATTTATTGGCCAGGAAAAATTAAAAGAACAGTTGGATATTTTTTTGAAAGCGGCACAATCGAGAAATGAAGCTTTGGATCATATTTTATTTTATGGTCCACCCGGTTTAGGAAAGACAACTTTAGCCTGTTTAATGGCTCGGGAAATGAATTCTAATATCAAGATGACCTCTGGTCCGGCGTTAACTCGGGCCGGGGATTTGGCGTCAATTTTGACAGGTTTAAAGCTGTCTCTTATACACATCT
>JAHBAQ020000045.1 GCA_018500045.2 Candidatus Shapirobacteria bacterium
CTCCAAAACTGAAGTGAGCTACAGCAAACTTATAGTATCATCGGCCTAGCCGATTTTCAATTTTTGCTATAAAATACTCTATGTCTACAAGCAAAATTTCTCTCGACCAACTCCGCCACATTGCTAAATTATCCCGCCTCGAAATTAATCCTGACAAAGAAAATTATTTAGCCGAACAACTTTCCGAAACCGCTTCCTATATTGATATTTTAGGTGAACTCGATACTAAAAATGTTGAACCAACCTATCAAACTAATCATCTCAAAAATGTCACCCGTGATGATGTTATTGGTGAATCTTTAACTCAAGAGAACGCCTTATCTCAGGCAAAAGATATTTATAATGGTTATTTCAAAACTCAGGCTACTATCAAAAAATAATTATGGAATTAAATAAATTAACCCTCATTGAGGCTATCAAAGGTATCAAGGAAAAGAAATTTTCCTCAACCGAATTAGTTACCGATTGTTTAACTAAAATTGAACAACTCGAACCAACTCTTAATGCTTTTGTTACTGTCAATAAAGACCAGGCTCTAGAACAATCAAAAAATATTAATTTTGATAAACCTTTAGCCGGTATTCCTATTGCCATTAAAGATAATTTTTGTATCAAAGGAATTCGCACTACTGCCTCAGCCAAATTACTCGACAAATATGTTGCTCAATATACTTCTACTGTTGTTCAAAAATTAATCGATGCCGGAGCAATTGTCATTGGCAAAACCAATATGGATGCTTGGGCTCATGGTTCTTCTACTGAAACTTCCGATTATGGTCCGACCAAAAATCCTTGGAACCCCAAACATCTCCCTGGTGGTTCATCAGGTGGTTCTGCCGCTTCTGTTGCCAGCGATGAAGTTGTTACTTCTATTGGTTCCGAAACCGCCGGATCAATTCGTCAACCATCGGCTTGGTGCGGTACTGTTGGTCTTAAGCCCAGTTACGGTCGCGTTAGTCGTTACGGTGTTATTGCTATGGGATCATCTATGGATTGTCCTGGTCCTATCACCAAAACTGTTGATGACGCGGCACTTTTACTTTCCATTATTTCCGGTCACGATTCCAAAGATGCTACTAGTATTAATCAAAAACCTTGGGAAATTCTAGCCGGTCTCAAAGATCTCAAAGGTTTAAAAATTGGTTTACCCAAGTCGTACTTTCCTGAGCAAATGAAACCGGCTGTCAAAACCGCTGTTTTAAATGCTTGTGAAACCCTCAAAAAATTAGGGGCTGAGATTATTGAACTTGATGTTCTTGACCCAAAATATTCCATTGCTGTTTACACTGTTTTACAACGTTCCGAAGTTTCTTCAAATTTAGCTCGTTTCACTGGTATTCGCTATGGTGAACCTCGCTCTGCTTTTGGCGACGAAGCTATTCGAAGAATTATGTTGGGGACTTACACACTATCTAGTGGTTATTACGATGCTTATTATCTTCAAGCCCAAAAAGTTCGCACTCTCATTATTCAAGATTTTGCAAAACAATTTCAAAAAGTTGACGCCATTATTGGCCCAACTTCTCCCACTACTGCTTTACCGCTTGGGGCTACCGAAGGCAAGTCTATGTTTGGTGAACTCGAAGATATGTTAGTTGAGCCATCAACTTTGGCCGGTCTTCCGGGTATTTCAGTTCCATGTGGTTTTGCTGATGGTTTACCTATCGGTCTTCAAATTATCACTCCTCAACTTCGTGAAGATTTAGCCGTCAACATCGCCCGCCTTTTCGAATCCAGTACCGATTATCACTTACAACATCCAAAATTATGAAAATCACCCCTATTATCGGTCTAGAAGTTCATGTTGAACTTCAAACCAAATCAAAAATGTTTTGTAGCTGCGATGCTAGTCATTTTCATAGCTCACCCAACACTCATACTTGTCCTGTCTGTTTAGGTCTCCCTGGTGCTTTACCAGTCCCAAATCGCACCGCCTGTGAATATTGTATTCGGTTAGGTTTAGCTCTCGGTTGTACTATTAACAACGAAACTTTTTTTGAACGCAAAAATTATTTTTACCCTGATTTAGCCAAAAGTTATCAAATCACTCAACTCCAAAAACCATTTGCTATTAATGGCAAAATTACAGTTGATGGCCACAACGTTAGAATTAATCGGGCCCATATGGAAGAGGACACTGGCAAATCAGTTCACCAAACCATCGATTTCGAAGACTCAACTTTAATAGATTACAACCGTTCCGGTGTCCCATTAGTCGAAATAGTTTCCGAGCCAGATATTACTTCTCCGGAAATGGCCAAAAATTATCTCCTCAAAATTCAACAAATTGTCCGATACACTGGCGTTTCCGATGCTGATATTGAAAAGGGAAGTATGCGTTGTGAACCAACTGTCAATTTAAAAATAGAAGATAATGGGGAAATTTTTTATACCCCAATGGCCGAAATCAAAAACGTCGCCTCATTAACTGGTGTTCAAAGTGCCATCCAATTTGAAATCGATCGTCAGACAAAAGCCTTTGAAGAAACTCGTGAAGTTAAATCTCATACCAACAAAACCACTCGTGGTTGGGATGCTGTCAAAAATCAAACTTTCTTACAACGCGAAAAAGAAGGCTCAGCTGACTATCGTTATTTTCCTGAGCCCGATATCCCACCAGTTGTTTTTACTGACGAAGAAATAAATAAAATTCGTGAATCTCTTCCCGAACTTCCAGAACAAAAATTTGCTCGTTATCAAACTGACTTTGGTCTTAATGATTACGATGCCAATCTTTTATCC
>JAHBAQ020000060.1 GCA_018500045.2 Candidatus Shapirobacteria bacterium
AGATGTGTATAAGAGACAGGTTTCATTTTTATTAATAAAATCAAGAGTCTTTTGATTGGCTGATTCAAGTCCATATAAAATAAAACGGAATCCGGCTTGTTTCATCAAAGTATATTCTTTTTGATTTAAAGCACCGAAACGCATATTACAACCAAATCTGACTTTCTTATTTAAACCTCTTTTTATGATTTCGTGGCACAATTGGTTGAGCCATTTACCCACGGGTAATGTACCAGAATCGTCAAATATTTCTTTGACACCAAAGTTGTATACTAGATTTTCAATTTCTGAAATAGTATGTTTGATGGAAAATGAACGGAAACATTGTCCGGGAAATAATGTTGTCCAGGAACAAAAAGTGCATCTTCCCCACCAACAATCACGGCCAGACATTATGTATGACCCTGGTTTGTACTTGTAATTAGTATTGTTATAAGCGTAGAGTTGCCATTGAGTTAGTTGACGATCAATAATAGGGAGTTCGTTTAAATTGTGGTTTGATGAGAGTTTAAAAATTTTATTTTTTGGTGGATTGCCGGAATTAATTTGGTTAACTAATTCATCAAGTAAAAAATCATAATCACCACCGATTAAAACATAATCGACTGGGCAATTTTTAATTGATTCGTTGGGTAAAGCAGTAACATGGTCACCCATAAGGACAATAATAGGTTTCCAGCCAGTTTTATCGGATGATAAGTTTTTAATTTGTTTGATAATTTGCCAATGTCGTTTGATAACAGGTGTTTTGGTTTCGATAGCAATTAAGTCAGGTTGGTTGATTTTGAGACGTTGAGACCATTGGTCAAAGGTTAGTTTTTGAGCAATAGCATCGTCCCAAAAAATTTTTATATTTTTTGATTGGAGTAGTGTGGCGGCATAAGCCGGAATAATAGGATAAATTACATTGCCGGTTTTGGTCCACTGAAACTGTCGGTTTTGAGATAAAAAGGCAGTTCCTTTGGTGGAGTTGAGGGGAGGATAGGAAATTGAAATGCTTTTAACCGCCGATATATTGGCCATTTTTGGGATTAATTTTGTGAGCTTTAAATTGGACTTCTTTTTTAAATAAGCCATATTGGAATAGTATACCGTAATAAATATGAGTCATAGGTATACTGACGGTTGAAATAAATGAAAGTTTTAAATTTTTGGTTTTAAAAATAAAATTTAAAAAGGTTATCAATAATATTGATAAATATAAAAATAACGGAACATACAATAAATAATAATTAAAAATCAGATAATTAATAATTAATAGTATTAGATAAATTACAAATAATGATGGAAGTAGATAGCCAATTCGTAAGCTTGTTTGGGGGAATTTTTTGGCAAAAAAACCACGCTGAATAGCATATCGGGTAATTTGTTGAAGATGGTGAATAAGAACTGGACGACGGTGATGATAGACAATAATTGTTGGATGATAGTATATTTTTAGGTGTAGTCTTTTGGTTATGTTTAGACATAAAACTGTATCCTCTCCAGGCCAAAATTTATCATTAAATTGTCCGGCCAGGAAAAAATCAGTTTTTTTAACAATTAAATTAACACTTGGGTAGTCGTCGACAAATCTGGATGACTGTTTACTATTACGATAAACTCCAGCGCCACCACTACCAAGCCAACTTGACCAAACTAATCCTGATGCTTGTCGATAAATATCGTCTTGGGGTGGAGTTAAACATGGTCCGCAAAAGGCGGCATATTGGGGGTATTTTTGAATTAGTTTTTGGGCGTTTTTAAAATAATTTTTGGAAGGAAATGAGTCGTCATCGAAAAAGACTAAATAATCCCCTTTGGCTTTTTGGGCACCAATATTTCTTTTTTCTGAAGGATTGGCTGATCCAGATATTTTATCGGTGATAATTAATGTCTCAAAGTTTTTAACAGTTTGTTTTTTGAGACAATCAATAGTTTCCTGAAGATAAGGATTCGTTTGTCGGACAGGAATAATAATTGAGAATATCGGTTTTTTCATAATCCGGTGTTAACTCGCATTTCAAGGTCAGGGTCATAGACCCATTTTCTGTTGTTTTTATCGTCATAGTAATGGAGGATTTTAAGTCGATAAAAAACAGCTAAAGCATCGATAAGACATTGATAGATAACTTTTAGTCCGGTGGCGTGAGTGAGGCTATCAAATCCATAGTTAAGTTTTATGGGAGATTCGTAAATATGGTGAAAACCAAGTCGATTGGCGACTGAGAGTATTTCTAAGTCGAAGGCATAAGTTTTAATGAGAAGCCGAGGTAGAACTTTGATCAAGACTTGACGACGGAAAATTTTGAGTCCGGCTTGGGTATCATGGACGTTAATACCAAGAAAAAATCGAGCAATTATATAACCACCAAAACTAATAATTTTTCGGTCGAAGGGATAATCTACTTGCGATGCCGGATGACGTTTTGATCCGACAATAATGTCAGCGTTATACCATTCCATATGCTCCAGAATCATAGAAATACCGTTAGGGTCAATTTCCATACCGGCGTCAATAAAGGCAACGTAATCCCCTTTGGTTTTGGCCATACCATAGCGAACGGCGTAACCTTTACCGTGATTGTGTTGATATCCGATAACTTTTAAGTTTTTTGATTTAATTTTTTTGGCATTTCTATAAGAATTATCAATCTTAATACCATCGACAACAGTAATAATTTCATATTCATATCTGATTTGATCTAAAACCTGAATAATATTTTCCAAGTCTTTTTGAATTGTTTTTTCTTGTTTGTAAACAGGAACGATGATTGAGAGAAAGTGAGTATTATTTTTCATAGCCAAATAAACTTTGATAGACGAGCAGGGTTTGTTTGGCAGTTTCTTCCCATTTAAATTTTTTGGATCTTTGAAGGCCACATTTTTGATATTTTTGACGGAGGTTAGTATTAAGCCAAAGTTTTTTGAGAGCAGTAGAGATATCAGAAACAGAACGCGGATTAAATGAGACACCGCAATTATCCATAATTTCCGGTAAACAAGTATCACGACTAAAGGCAACTGGACAGCCCGATTGCATAGCTTCAACTAAGGGCAAACCGAAGCCTTCAGCATATGACGGCTGACAATAAATAGTGGCTAAATTATAAATTACGGGTAAATCTTCGTCGGGAACAAATCCGGTGAGGATTAGAGATTTAGAATTTTGGAGCTTTCGAGTTTTTGATTGGAGCCAGAGTAAATCTTTTGTCCAAGGATGATCAGGAACATCTTTTTTGGTAGCGGCTGAACCAACAATAACTAAGGGGTATTTATTTTTAAGACAGACTTTAACCAAATTAGGAATGTTTTTGTTCCAATTAATATCGCCGATAAATAAAACAAATTTTTCTGGTAATGAATATTTGTTTTTAATTTCTTTAATTTTCTGGGTGTCTTTGATTAATTTGAAATTTGGACCGGCAGCTTCGTAGATTGGGGTAATTTTTTCGCCCGGTAATTTTATAATTTTTTGAATAATAGTTTTTGAATATTGGGAAACAGTGATAATGTGCGAAGTTTTTTTAAGGCGGTGTTTTTGAAGAAACCATTTCAGCTCACCTTTGATACCAACGGGAAAATGAGATTTAAATTGACGAGGTATAAGATCATGAACAGTAACAACGGTGGGAATATTTTTTGTTTGAGGAAGGGTTAATTTGAATGGATCGAAGTAAGGATAATGAATTAGATTGTAGCTTTTGGCTTGTAGATCATAGATATTTTTAATCAAATCAATAGACCAGTTTTTGTAATCAGGGTTGATTTTTATTTCTTTTTGTAAGGCATCAATTAAGTTTTGGGTGTAATAGCCGACTCCGCGAGTAGAATTACCATCTAGAGTTGGTGAAACATCAATAGCTATTTTAATTTTTTGACTCATTTTTTGTCCCAGTCTTGGGATAAATTAATATTCCGATTGGTTTTGGTTAATTCATAATATTTAGTGTAAGCAATAGGAAATCGGAGAGCTGAAAAAAAAGAAAAAACAAAACCAGGAAAGCCGTCGACATAGCCACGATGGCGGAAAAATGTTTTAAAGAACCACCAATTTGGTTTGAAAAGATAAAATTTAAGAAAATTAGTAAAATTTATTTTGGTGTTTTTTTCTTTTAATTCATTGGCTAACAGAGTGGTATAACGATTGGCTCGAAGTAAATAAAGAGAAAAAGAAGTATCAGCGTAATGTTCTAAATCGTTTTTGAGCCAACCGGTTTGACCGTCAACTTTGGCTTGTTCGTGAACATCTTTACAAGGTAAATGAGCTTTACCATTTTTATAAAACCGAATTGTAGGATCAGGATATTGACCGCCTTTTTTAAGGAAAGTTCCTAGAAAATAATTTTTTCGAGGCTGTTTCTTATACACATCT
>JAHBAQ020000034.1 GCA_018500045.2 Candidatus Shapirobacteria bacterium
AGATGTGTATAAGAGACAGGTGTTAAAATACTTCCATGGACAAAGCTTATAATCCCGCATCCGAGGCCCAAATTTATGACATTTGGCTTACCTCTGGTGCCTTTACTCCCAAAGTCCCCGAAAATCCCCAAGAATCCCGTCTCAAAAAAGAGCCTTTCACTATAATTCTCCCTCCACCAAACGCCAATAATCCACTTCACGCTGGTCACGCTTTATTTACTGTTGAAGATATTTTAGTACGTTTCCACCGAATGCTTGGCGATCCTACCCTTTGGCTTCCTGGCACCGACCACGCTGGTATTGAAACCCAATTTGTTTTTGAAAAATATCTCCAAAAACAAGGTAAATCTCGTTTCGATTACGACCGTCAAACTTTATTCAAAATGATTTTTGATTACGTCAACGAAAATCGCGATGTCGCCAAAAATCAAATGAAACGTCTTGGTTTTTCTCTTGATTGGACCCGGGAAAAATTCACAATGGATCCCGATCATATCACCCGCGTTTATGCTGTTTTTCATCGAATGGTGAGCCAAGGTTTAGTTTATCGTGATGAAAAAATTGTTAACTACTGTACTTTTTGCGGCACTGCTTTTTCCAATCTCGAAGTCGAACATAAAAGTGTTGCCTCACATCTTTGGTATTTTAAATACCCTATAGTAGGTGAAAAGGATAAATATATTACTGTGGCTACCACTCGTCCCGAAACTATGCTGGGAGATACGGCCGTCGCCGTCAATTCCAAAGATCCACGATATAAAAATTTATCTGGTAAAAAACTTTTATTACCTTTAGTCAACAAAGAAATTCCCATTATTTTTGAAGATTCTATTGATCCCAAATTTGGTACTGGTGCCGTCAAAGTTACTCCTAGTCACTCTCCCGAAGATTACGACATGGCCAAAAAATTCAATTTGGAATTTGT
This sequence comes from Candidatus Shapirobacteria bacterium, assembly GCA_018500045.2. Lineage (GTDB taxonomy): Bacteria > Patescibacteriota > Microgenomatia > UBA12405 > UBA12405 > WARW01. The sequence continues at coordinate 926 of JAHBAQ020000034.1, forward strand.
CCGCATTTTTGATTATGATGGTAAATCAAATAAAAATGTTCCCGAAAAATATCGTGGTTTTTACCCCAACCAAGTCCGTCAAATGGTTATCGATGACCTAACCTCTGCTGGTTTAATGGAAAAAATCGTCGATTATTCTCATGAGGTTGGTCATTGTTACAAATGTGGCCGTCCCATTGAACCAATTACTGCTCCCCAGTGGTTTGTCAAAATCAAACCTCTTGCTGACAAAGCTGTTGATGTTGTCAAAAACGACGAAATTTTAATTTTTCCCAAGCGTTTCAAAAAATCTTATCTTACTTGGATGAAAGACGTTCGAGATTGGCCTATTTCTCGCCAAATCGTTTGGGGTCATCAAATTCCTGCTTGGTACAATCTCGACGAAACCCCCAATATTAATATCACTTTCATCAATTCCCAAAACGAAACCATTACTGGTCTTTGGTCCGACCTTATCAAAAATAATTCTTATCAAGAAATTAAATCTGGTCTGCAATCTCTAATCGCTCCAGTTGGTTCCAAATTTTATCTTTCCGAGACTGACGCTCAAAAAAAGAGTCAAAATGTCTTACAAGAAACCGATACCTTCGACACTTGGTTTTCTTCTGGCCAATGGCCTTATTCCACTTTAGGTTGGGACCCAAATGGTCACCACTCTCCCGATTTTGAATATTTTTACCCCACTACAGTACTTGATACTATGTGGGATATTCTTTTCTTTTGGGTAGCCCGCATGATTATGTTTGGTCTTTATACTACCGGCCAAATTCCTTTCAAAGTCGCTCATATGCATTCCCGAGTAACCGATAGTAAAGGTCAAAAAATGTCCAAAAGTAAGGGAAATGTTATTGATCCTCTAACTATGTCCGACCAATATGGGGCCGATGCTCTCCGTATGGCCTTAGTCATTGGTGTTGCCCCAGGTTCCGATATCTCTCTTTCCGAAGATAAAATTCGAGCTCAACGCAATTTCGTCAACAAAATTTGGAACGCCTCTCGTTTTGTCGAGATGCTTATCGACCGCTTAAATCCCCAAAAAATTTCTCTCGAAATTGATAAATCAAAATTATCAGATGTTGATAACGATATTTTAGATAAATTAAATAAAATTACTATCTCTACCACCAAACATCTCGATCATTATCATTTTGGTCAAGCTAGTGAAGATTTATATCAATTCTTTTGGAAAGAATTTTGTGATATTTATATCGAATCGGCCAAAGATAGGGGAGAAGAAACTATTCCAGTTTTATTAACAGTTTTAATTACCTCTCTTAAATTACTCCACCCTTTTATTCCTTTCGTCACGGAAACTGTTTATCAAGACTTAATTTCCAAGTATAATTTACCTAAAGAACTTTTAATTTCTTCCTCCTGGCCACTTTAACCCTTGCCCGGCAAGGTCCATAGATACCCCGGAGAGGGTAGAAAGGGAAGGGTTAGGGTATTTATTTATGAAATTTAAACTGTCTATCATTCTACTTTTACTTTCTCTCATTTCTTTAAATTTCTATTTCTCCACAAAAAACCCCGATAAATATACTCAATCAAAAATTAATTTATCCGGTTTATCTGGTAGCACTAGTTATCTTGGTCGTCTCGAATTTTGGCATCTTTTGGTTCAAAATGGTGATTGGACTAATGCCGCCACTTTAGAAAACAAATTAAATCCAGATCAAGTAACCACCTATAAACTTAATCACCAACCTCAAGAACTCCAAAAAAAGATTGATCAACTCGATATTAATAATCAAAAAACTGCCGATGATTATATCGAATTAGCCAAATCCCAATCGCTTTTGGGTGAAACAAATCAAGCCGTCGATTCCATCAAAAAAGCCCACCAACTCGATCCTGTTCGGCCCGATGTTGATAGGCTTTTTTATTTAGTTTCAAATTAATTACTCTTCTTTCTTTTCCTCGCCTTCCTCAGTTTCTTTCTTTTCAGTAATGACTTCTACATCAGCTGGAGTTGCTTCAGTAGCTACTGGTTCTTCCTCAGCTCGTGGTTCTTCAACTTTAGCAATCAATTGTTCAGCATCGGTTAATACCGTCAAGATAGAAGTATCAATTTTCAAATCAGCTACTGTAATGGTTGCTTCCAAATTATCCAAAACCGATAAATCAACTTCAATATTTTCTGGTAAATCAGCTGGCAAAGCTTCAATTTCGATTTCATCAGTAACCGTCACCAAAGTATTTCCATCTTTTACAGCTTGAGATTCACCGATAAATTCAATTGGTACCATCGCCGAAATCTTTTCTTTCAAATTAACTTTGTAGCAGTCAATATGAATCATATTTCCTTCTACCGGGTGATATTGAGGATTTCTAAAAAGAATCGGTAACTTTTCTTTGTCATCCAAAATCATTTCCACCAAAGTCGATTCTCCAATATCACTAAATAAAGTTTCGACTTCACCTGCATTAAATTGAACCAACAAAGATTCAAAAGCTTTTCCATAAACAGTAGCTGGCAACAAGCCTTCTTTTCTTAAGTGTTTAACTTTTCTACCGGCAACGGTTCTAGTGGTTGCCTTCACTTGATGTTTTTCTTTGGTCATTATTTTTGTTTGCCTAGCGTTCCTTCGTCTTGCGACTACCTAACCTCGGCTTTAATAAACTAGGGCTATTATAACATTCTATTTGGACTTTTCCACCATCTTTATATATTCGTTTTTACTCATAATTTTCCTGTAATCACATATTTTTTCTACAAATTCTATTCCTAATAAATGATCGTATTCGTGTTGAATTACTCTGGCCAATAAACCACCTGCCTTTAATTTAATTTTTTCTCCTTTTTCGTTTATCGCCTTTACTATTATTTTTTCTGGTCGCTTTACTGGTCCAAACAAATCACCACTAGCCACACTTCCACAACCTTCATAAATTATTACTTCTTTTTTCGATTTCCAAGTAATTTTAGGATTAATAAATATTCTTAATTTATCCAGACTTTCAACTTTTCTTGATGGAGTTGATCTAATTTCTGTTACAAATATTCTAAGATTTACCCCAATTTGCGGTGCCGCCATTCCTACCAAATTATAATGTCTCATCGAATCCGTCAAATCTCCAATAGTTTTTTGTACCACCTTATCATTAATATTCTTTACTATTTTATTTTTTGCCCTCAAAATCTGATTTCCTATTTGAATTACTTCCTTAATTATCATAATTATTATTAATAATGCCAGTCTTTATCAAAATCCATAATAGAAGAAATCTCGTCTGGTCTAACAGCTCTCCGAAGTTGCATATAGCTTGATAATAAAAAAGAATAGGTCTTTTTTATTTTTGATAAGTCTTGGTCATTTGGGAACAGCTCTTTGTTTTTTTCTAATATTGATAAAGCTTTCAAACTAGCTCTTCTTTCTTCATATATCGTCATTCGATAAAGTTCGACTTCTTTTGGAGTTAAATTATCTTCTTTAAAACTATCATCTTTAACCATCATTGACACTGATTTAGCTGATTCTGCCGAAGAATCATCATCGTCATCATTCAAATCCACGTCTTCTCTCATCAAATGACCAATTTCATGAAGATACGCCGCTACACTAATTCCACTTCTTATTCCTCCAGCAAAAACAGCGGGAGCTTTATTGTCTAATCCAAAAGCATCTCTGTTTTCCAGTAAATTACAATCAAAAACCGATTTTTCTTCATTGGGTCGTTCAAATATATTTCCTGCTAAATAAAAATCAACTTCAGGAACTTTTAATTCTTTACCATTTACCAAAAAACTGTTCACTAATAAATCAACATAAGGTTCAACCTTTTGTCCATTTTCTAATACCATCTCCGTATCAACCATATTTACTAAATTTAAACTCAAACTAATTTTTTGACCACCTTCACAAATAGGGTGGTCTCCCAAAGTAGCTTCCACAAAATAAGTTCCATAAGTATCCTTATTTATATCGGCATTCTCCGGAAAAAAGTTTCTCACCAATTTAATGTCTTTACTTTCTTCCTTAATAACTAATCCTTCTCCTGTTTCCATAATTAACCAATTTTATCATCATTTTTTTAAGCCCTCCCTTCATCAAGGGAGGGTGGTCGCAGACCGGGTGGGTTTTGTCTTAATTTTGTGATATTATCTACCTAATATGTCATTCATAAAACTATCTCGTTCTTGGCGACTTCAACTAGCCCAATCGGGAGATGTTTTAGTGGCATAAAACTATATTTATAAAAAAATATATCCAAATCTCCCGGTTACCCCGGGATTTTTTTGTATATAGGAATGTAGCTGTCTCTTATACACATCT
>JAHBAQ020000015.1 GCA_018500045.2 Candidatus Shapirobacteria bacterium
GACGTAAATTTGTTTTTGATTTTGGGCCAGATAAGTTTTATCGCCAAAAATCCAATTAAAATACCAACTAAATCAATTAGAGTATCAGTAAATTTGGGTAGCCGACCAGGAGTAAAAGACTGATGGAATTCGTCACTAATACCATAAAGGTAGGCGGCAATAATGGAATAAAAATTTTGATTTAAAGCAAAATTGATTAATATAAAAAGGACGGCATATTCGACAAGATGGAAAGTTTTGAGAATTAAAAACCGATACCAATACGAGTCACCACCAATACCAGTAGTTTGACGTGAAGAAAAATAAAAAATAACAGCCATCCAAATTAGAGCAGGAAGAAAACGAATTATTTTTTTCACTTCTTAAGTTTACTAATAATTACTGGAGAAGTCAGTAAAAGACCGCCGGAAATAATTAAAATTAGAGGAAGATAATTTTTTTTAGTGGTATTAGTGATATCGTCACCAAGAATTTTTATATCGGTTGGAGTAGAACTAGGATTGGAAGTAATAAAGTTTGAACCTGACAATGGTTCGATAATAGCTGACTCGGTGGCAGTATCAGATGAAGTGAATTTACTTTGATCGGGGGTAGGAGTTGGAGTGTTGGTTGGAATGGGGGTAGCAGTGGGAGCGGAGTAGCAAGAAGAAACATTCTCATAACCTTTGGTAATACTTGATTGACACCAACTATTATTAATAGATGACCAGGAGCGATCAAGGGTTCTTAGTCCCCCACTGTAAGAACTTTGATTGACAATGGTATTGTCCTGGCGACGAAAGATGACGGTTTCGTCATTATTATTATCAAAAAAAGGAGAATATTCAAAAACATAATAACTATTAGCACTGATTGATAAAACACCATTTTCTCCCATATTCCGGGTATGGCCATCTTTATCTTCAAGTTTCCAACCAATTAGTTTGACAGGCTTATCATTGTTATTACGAATTTCAATCCATTCTGGGTCGGAATAAGGCATAAATTCGGTCATAGTAATACCTGAGGTAGGATTGACAATAGTCGGATCGGTAGTGGGTATGGCTGTAGGAACAGAAGTTGGAGTCGGGGTTTTGGTTGGAACAATATAAACTAATGTGTCGACGAGAGTATTGGCGACGTCGTAAAGATATACAGTATCACCACTATCATTAATCCAACTACTGGCAAAATCAATTTGAATCTCAGCATTAGCAGATATAGAGGTGTAGCTTATCGTTTTTTTATTATCGGCTAAATCTTTAAAATACCAACCAGTAATATCAACAATTGCATCAGAATTATTTTTTAATTTTATAAATTCAGGACTCGTAGCAGAATAACCGCTTATTTTTACACTCGATTCGGCAAAAACAAACTTGGGAAGAAAAAAACAAAGGATAAAAAATAAAAACACCACAAATTATTTTAATAAAAATTTATGAAAGTTTGTTAAGAGCAATGTCGAGTTTGCGTAAAGTAGATTCTTTTCCTAAAGCCGGAAGACAATCGACTACCGGAGGAGTAAAAGCTGATCCGCAAATGGCGACACGGAAAACCATAAAAAATTCACCAACATTCCAGTTATTTTCTCCGATGAGATTAGTAATTCTGTTTTGAATATCAGAAAAATTGGATAACAATTCTTTGGTTTTAGTTAGCATTACTTTGGCTAATTCGGGAGTAGTCCCTTTTTTGAGTAATAAATCTTTGTCATACTCAACATCTTCAAATAAAAATTTTGTTTGAGTTTGAAGATCAGAAAGTTTGACCAACCTATCTTTGAGAACTGGGACTAAAGTTTTGATTTGATTGTCGGTGGCTTGAGGTAAAAATTTTTTGAACAAGTCAAACAATTGATCGTCGGTTTTTTGACGAAGATAATAACCATTGAAATAATCTAATTTTTTACGATCAAAGACGGGTGACTTTTTATGAAGATGTTCGATACTAAATTCTTTAACAAATTCATCGAGAGTAAAAAATTCCTGATTATTTCCGGGATTCCATCCCAAAAGCATTAAAAAATTAAGCATAGCTTCGGGCAGGTAACCATCATCTAAAAAAGCACGAGCGTGTGTAGAGCCAGAACGTTTACTCATTTTACCTTTACCATCAGGGTTTAATAAAACCGTAAGATGGGCAAATTGTGGTGGTTCCCAATTGAAGTATCGATAAAGTAAAAGATGTTTAGGGGTGGAAGTCAACCATTCTTCACCACGAAAAACGTGGGTGATTTTCATTAAATGATCATCGACAACAGCAGCAAAATGATAAGTAGGAATTCCGTTTGATTTAATTAAAACCTGATCGTCAACATCATTAGTATTAAATTTAATTTTGCCACGAATGGCATCTTCAAAAATTATGGTTTCATTTTTGGGAATAACCATACGGATGGTGTAAGGAATTTTGGCGTCAAGATTTTTTTGGATTTCCTCTTTGGATAAATGAAGGCAATGTTGATCGTACTTAGGCAAATGACCGGCAGCTTTTTGGGAAGCTCGCAATGAATCAAGTCTTTCTTGACTGCAAAAACAGTAATAAGCAAAACCTTTATCGATTAACTCTTGGATATATTTTTGGTAAATATCAAGACGTTCTGTTTGAACATATGGACTATATGGGCCACCAACGTCTGGACCTTCATCCCAATTTAAGCCGTAATCTTTGATCGTTTCTATTAATCTTTTTTCCGAACCTTCAACGTAACGTTTTTGATCTGTATCTTCTAATCGAAAAATAAATTGACCATTATTTTTTTTGGCTAAGGCGTAATCGTAGAGAAGTGTTCTTAGAGTTCCAATATGAAGTTCCCCTGTCGGGCTAGGGGCGATACGGGTACGAACAACTTTGGTGTCACTCATGGTTAATATTGTATCATTTTAGTGTAGAATAATTTATGTCATTAACACAGACGGCTTATACCAGCAGAATTCTGATTAAATTTGGAAGTGTTGGAGTGATGGCATTAATTTTACTTTGGACAATTGCAACAACGAGTTATAGGATATACAGATCAAGACATCCGATATATTATGCTCCAACAGTAAAATACGGTGTTTTACCAAAAATAGTTTTTCCAGAGAAAGAAAGAACGACAAAAAATTTTACACTGGAATTACCCAACGATACGATTCCTAAGTTTAGTGATCAATCGAAGGTTTATATAATATATCGGCCAAATACAACTTTTTTGGCATTACAAGAAGACACTCAAACAGCTAAGTCTTTTGGTTTTTCGGATAATCCGGTGGAAATTAAAACTGGAATATACGAGTTTAAAGATACCGCTACAAATAAAACTTTGACCGTGAATGTATTGGATGGGGATTTTGAAATTACTTATCCGTATGCTTCAGACCAGATGCTTTTGACAGAAACTAGTGTGCCCAATAAGTCAAATGCTATTGAAATTGCTTCAAATTTTTTAAGTAGAGGAGATAAACTAACTGATGATTTGAAAAATGGTGAAAAAAATGTGTCGTATTGGAAAATTGATAGTGGAACACTGAAATCAGTGTCGTCACAGTCTGAAGCAAATGCAATTAGGGTAGATTTTTTTAGAAAAGATTTTGATGATTTTAGTTTGGTGTCTGCAAATTTCGGTCAAGCGTCGGTTTCGGTACTAATTTCAGGATCGACAGTAGAGGCAAAAAAAATTATTGGAGTGAATTTTAAAGATATAGATATCGACAGGGAATCATCGTCAACTTATCCACTTAAAACAGCAGAAGAAGCAATTAGTGACCTTAAGGCAGGTAACTATTGGACGGCTAAAGATGTGAGTGATACTAATGTGGTGATTAGAAAGATATATTTGGCCTATTATGAGCCGACAACTTTGACTAATTATTTACAACCCATTTTTGTGTTTGAGGGAGACAATAATTTTGTGGCTTATGTGCCAGCAGTGACGGGTAAATATACCGGGGAGTAGAGCTTCAATCAAAACGATCTGACTGGCGTCAGTGCGCTTTTCTTGGTTCTCTACTCCCCTATGTTGTGGTCTCACGCAGAAGCGGGCGCGAAGCTGAAGTTCGGGCAGCTTAAAGCCCCAACATCCGGAACGCGTCTTCCGACATCGGGACAAACCCTCTGAGTCAGGCAATCGCAGGGCACTGAGAAGCCATTGGCCTGACAAAGGTAGTCATCCCCATCTGGATTCGGGACAGCATGGACGCAAGGGAACATAAGCTCATTAGTCATGATCAGCACTCCTTTCTTGTCTCTGATTGCAGAGACAGTATTGGGACCCCTCGGTCAGACGATGCCTTCCAAGAAATGGACAGTAGCTCTGATAGCCACATGGACATTCTTTGACTTGTGCACTTGATGATTTCCGGATTGCCCTGGCAACCCAGAGTCGCGTTAGGACACTGATACTTATCCATTCTGGTGGTAAGTCCGCTCATGAAACCACTCCTTTTTTGTTAGAGTTCAAAAAGACCGCCTATTTTACCACATTTTTTAATATTCTACCCAAGAAACGTTTTGTTTGAGCCAGGAGATAAGATTTTTGGTATCTTGAAAACGATCGTCACTGTTGGCCACGACACTAATAACTAAATGACCATTGATATTTAAAAGCCCAATAAAACAACCTTTGGCTTCCGGAGTAAGACCGGTTTTGAGACCAATAACTTCAGGAACAACACCTAAAAGTTCATTGGTGGTAGTAATTTCGTGTTTAATTTGTCCGGTAACATCGGTAATAATCATACTTTTATTTTTTACGACATCACGAACAGTAGAATTTTGAATAGCCAGTCGCCCCAACTGAGATAGATCGTAAACGGTGGAATAATGATTGTCGCTATGAATACCGTCAGTGTTGACAAAATGAGTATTATTGAGATTGTATTTAGTCATTAACGAATTCATTTGACTGATAAATCCAGATAAACCTTGACGATAGTGGTTGGCCAAAGAAAAGGCAGCATCGTTGGCAGAATAAACCAAAAGAGCAGCGACTAAAGATTTAACGGTGATTTTTTCGCCTGGTTGAAGTTCCATAACTTTTCCAGTGTCATAACTTTGATCAATGGTAATAACTTCATCGAGAGGATAAAGATTGAGAGCAGTGAGAGCAGTGGCTAATTTAGTTGTAGATGCTGGATAAATTTTGCTGTCCTGATTTTTGGAAACTAAAACTTTGTTAGTATCAACATCGATTAAAATATATTTGTCAGTTAAAAGTTGAGGTGATTGAACTAGTTTAACTAAGGGAGTTTCCGGGTGAGAAAAATCTAAAATTTGGCTATTTTCAGTAATAAAATTATTTTTAGGATAAATTTTCCAAAAGGAAAAAGTCGGCAACCAAAAAAGGTTGAGAATTAAAATCAGAAAAATAATAACAAAATCAAGCCAATTATTTTTGATTATCTTGGGCATTCGGTTTGAGCATTAAACCAACATCGTCGAGTTGTTTTTGATCAACTTGACTGGGTGCATCCATGAGCAAATCAACACCGTTGGAATTAAGTGGGAAGGCGTAGACGTCACGAATATTTGGCTCGTCGAGGAGTAACATCATGAGACGATCTAAACCGATAGCCCAACCACCGTGCGGGGGAGCGCCGTAATGGAAAGCATTATAAAGACCACCAAATTTTTTGAGGACTTCTTGCCTACCGTAGCCGACAATTTCAAAAGCTTTAACTAAAGTTTCTGGTTCGTGATTACGAATAGAACCAGAAGCCAATTCATAACCGTTTAAGGTTAAATCGTATTGATAAGATTCAATTTCTAACGGGTCTTTATTTTTTAAAGATTCCATACCACCTTGAGGCATAGAAAAAGGATTGTGACCAAAATCAAGTTTGCCTTCATCATTAACTTCGTAAAAAGGGAAACCGGTAATCCAATTGAATTGAAGAATGTTAGGGTCACGAAGATTTAATAAATCACCTAAAGTAAGGCGAATGTAGCCTAATACTTTGTTGGCTAAATTTAATTTATCAGCAACAAAGAAAATCATGTCGCCGGATTTGGCGCTGGTCGCTTGAATAATTTGTTGTTGTAATTCTGGATTGAAGAATCGAGCCACACCGGTATCTAAGCCAGTGTCAGTAACTTTGGTGTAGGCTAAACCTTTGGCACCTTTGTCTTTGGCTAAACTTTCTAATTTTTCGATCTGAGTTTTGCTAAATTCAGCACATTTGGGAGCAACTAAACATTTGATAGCCTCGGCACTATTGAAAACATTAAATTCACTTTTATTTTTAATAACTTCGGTAACGTCTTGAAGTTCGAGACCAAAACGAGTGTCGGGTTTATCGCTACCATATTTATTCATAGCATCTTTATAAGGAATGCGAGGGAAAGGAAAATTAGCGATTTTCTTTTGGGGAGCGACGGTTTGATAAGTGTCGCGAATTAAATTTTCGGCGGTGGCAAAAATTTTGTCGAGAGTCGGAAAACTCATTTCAATATCGATTTGATAAAAAGCACCGGCATGACGGTCAGCCCGTGGGTCTTCATCCCTAAAACAGGGGGCGATTTGAAAATATTTGTCGACACCAGAAATCATTAACAATTGTTTAAATTGTTGAGGAGCTTGAGGTAAAACAAAAAATTTACCTTTGTGAATGCGAGAAGGAACTAAAAAATCACGGGCACCTTCGGGGGAAGTGGTGGTTAAAAGAGGAGTCATAACTTCAGTGAAACCATTTTTATCCATCCAATTGCGAACAGCTAAAGTATATTTATGTTTACTATCAAGGATGTGAGCTAAACGAGGTCGACGTAAATCGAGATAGCGGTATTTGAGACGAAGAGATTCGTCGAGCTCGGTACCATCAGTATCTAGAGGAAAAGGAATAACTTCGCTTTTGTTAAGCAAGGTTAATTTTTGACAATTAATTTCAATTTCACCAGTAGGCAGATTGGGATTAACGGCTTTTGGGTTGCGTTTAACGACTTCACCTTCGACTTCAATGACCCACTCCATACCCAAAGAAGCGGCAATTTTATGATTAGACTCGCTATCATGAGCGTCGACAACAATTTGAATAACACCACTCCAGTCGCGGAAATCAATAAAGATTAATTGACCGTGATCGCGAATATTACTGACCCAACCTTGTAAGAAAACTTTTTCTCCGATCTTTTGGAGACATTCTTTTGCTAATATTCTTTCCATAGGAGTATTTTACGATAGAAAGTCTTTGACGACAAGCTGGGGAGAAGTATAACCATTCCAAATATTTAAACTAAGGTTAGCGGTAAAATTAATCAGGTCACCAATTTTTATTTTTGAGTCAAACTCCCCTTTTTTGAAAGCAATTGAGTCAACAATAATATTTTCTTTTTGAGGAGTTGAAGGATCGTCAATTTTTAGTTTGAGATGGTCACCGGTCGAACCAAGTAAACGTTTTTCGATAACTCTGACTTGTTTAAATAAAAAAACAGGATCAGGATTACCAATACCAAACGGTTCGAGTTTTTTAATTAAACGACAATTTTTGACAGTGACAGCATTTAATTTCATTTCAGCGTCAATAAATTTTTCAGCTTTTAGCTCACAACCGGCTAATTTTTGATTGACAAATTTAGTAATTTTTTGCTGAATTTTAGGAATATTTTTGGTTTTAACACTAAATCCGGCTGCACCGCTATGACCACCGAGATCAACAAAAAGATCGGAGAACTGACGGAGAGTTTCGATGATATCTAATTCTTTAATGGATCGACAGGAACCCTGTCTCTTATACACATCT
>JAHBAQ020000008.1 GCA_018500045.2 Candidatus Shapirobacteria bacterium
AGATGTGTATAAGAGACAGACCTAGTATTAGTGCTTACACCAAAATTATTACTTCATTTTTATCAAAAAAATTTTATCCCCAAACTCCCGGTTTACCTGTCTTTTGGGCCACTCAACCAAACAAAACCGGTTATGGTAAACCAGTCGGCCAAACTTTTACCGGTGGCCGTCAGCATATCCATCTTTGGGAGACTGATTTTACCGATTCTAACGGTAATTTAATCTGGGTTGGCACTGCCCATTTCGACGAAGAGATTCAAAAAAAATTTGGTATAGTTATGCCATTTCATAGTACTGAACTAAAAGTTGACACTGAAAGAGAAAGGATCAAATCAGAATTAGATACCAAAGGATTTATTCAGAAATCAGAAAAAATTGATTTGACTGGTCTGATGTATGGTTCTAAAAAAGGAAGTGGCAACAGCTTTTTAACCGACGGTCAAGCTTATATACTATATATAAAATGAGAAAAGACAAACCGGAAAGTATTGCTATTCAACTAGAAAAATACAAAGAAACCATTGCCAAACGCCAAAAATACGTTCATATGGAGTATCAGGCTTATGGTTTGGAATTGGCCAAAGAATTAGGCGACTGGAAAAATCGTTCCATTTACATTCGGATGTCTAAAAATATGGATCGAAAAATTCTGGAACAAGCCAGATATTTTGTTAAAGATCAAAACCCTGGTGCTATCAAAACTCCTTACAAACTCTTTATGTGGAAACTCCGTCAATTAAGAGAAAAAACACCAAAGCCATAGTATAATAAAGACCAGTGGTATACTACCAACTTATATGGCATTTTTTAAAAAACATCTCAAAAAGATAATTATTATTTCTGTCGTCTTACTTATTTCTGGTTTCGGTGTTTATCGCGCCAATGCCAAAACTAAAACATCTGAAACTCCCAAGTTTGACGTCAAAAAAGAAACAGTAATTTCTCTCAAAAAAGAAACTATTAAAGAAGAAATCACTTTAACCGGATCAGTCGACGCCGCTTCCAAAGCCAATCTTCAGTTTCAAACTAGTGGCCAACTTGCTTGGGTCGGTGTCAAGGTGGGGGATAAGGTCAAAAAATATCAAGCCATTGCCTCCCTTAATAAAGAAATTCTCAAAAAACAACTTCAAGCTGACTTTAATAGCTATCGTTCTGCTTTAGCAACTTTTGACGACACTCAAGACGATTACAAAACTGAAAAAGACAGTCTAACTTTAACCGACGATATGAAACGAATCTTAGTTCGATCTCAAAATACTCTTGATAACTCAGTCATTAATTATGAACTTCAGGATCTGGCTATGAAATATGCTACTTTAACCAGCCCTATCAATGGTGTTGTTACTGCCGTTGAACAACCTAATAGTGGCCTCAACATAACTCCCGCCTCGGCCACTTTTTCTATTATTGACCCCACCAGTATTTATTTTAAAGCTCAAATTGATCAAGAAGACGTTACTAAAGTTAAAGTTGGTGACAAAACCATCATCACCCTTGATAGTTTTCCTCAAGAAGAATTTAACTCAGAAGTTACTTACGTTTCGTTTACACCGATTTCTGGACAAACTTCTACTGTTTACGAAATCAGATTTAAATTAGATAGCGATTCAAATCAAGATCTTAAATATCGTCTTGGTATGGAAGGGGACGCCACTATTTCTCTTCGTCAAGTCGACAATACCTTCACTTTACCTATTGATGCTATTCATCAAGAAACTGAAATTCCTTATGTTTTTGTCAAAAATGACAATAATCAACTAGTCAAAAAAGAAATCAAAATTGGTATAGAAACCGACACTACTGTTGAAATTTTAGAGGGACTTTCAGAAAATGATCAAGTCGTCATCTCCAAATAATTCTAAAGTTGTTTTGGAATTAAAAAATGTCACCAAAACTTACACCACTGGCGGTACTCAATTTAATGCCCTAGATAAGGTTAATCTCAAAATTTATCAAGGTGAATTTGTTTCTATTACTGGCCCGTCCGGATCAGGTAAGTCCACATTAATGCACATTATCGGTTTACTCGACAACCCTACTTCAGGTGAAGTTCTACTAGAAGGTAAAGATATTTCTAAACTCAAAGAGCATCAATTAGCTCAAATTAGAAATGTTACTTTGGGTTTCGTTTTTCAGCAATTCAATTTATTAGCCAAAACTTCCTCTTTAGAAAATGTTTTATTGCCCCTTTTATATTCCGATGTTCCCAAAAAAAGTCGACCCAAAATTGGTATCGATCTTTTGACCAAAGTCGGCCTCGAAGAAAAATTAACCAACACTCCAGCTCAACTCTCCGGTGGTCAACAACAACGTGTCGCCATCGCCCGAGCTTTAGTCAATAACCCCAAAATTATTTTAGCCGACGAACCTACCGGTAACTTGGATAGTAAATCTGGCGATGAAGTTATGAAATTTTTTCACCAGTTAAACGAAAAAGAGGGGAGAACTATCGTTTTTGTCACCCACGATATGGATTTAGCTAAACAAGCCTGTAGAACTATCATTATTAAAGACGGTAAAATTTCGGAGGCAAAAAATGCTTAAACCAAGTTTAAACGATCTTCTTAAGTCAAGTTTTCGTTCAATTCTCAAAAACAAAAGCCGAACTGTTTTAACTTCACTAGGAATTATTATTGGTGTCACTTCTGTTATTTTGTTAACTTCCATCGGTAATGGTCTCAAAAAATATGTTACCGATCAATTTGATTCTTTAGGTGCTAACTCTATTTATGTCTCTCCTGGTAAAGTTTTCAACGATAACGGTGGCTTTTCTCAAAGTGGCGGTATGATGCTTAATACTTTTACTCAAAAAGATGTCGCTAATCTCAACCGAAAACTGAATAATGTCGACATCACGCCTGCTAGTGCCGTTTTTGCTGATATTTCCTCTCCATTTTCTACTCAGAAAAATATTGAAATCGATGGTTCAACTGAAAATTTTGGTAAAAATAATAATCTTGCCCCTTCGAAAGGTAACGGTCGCTGGTTTACCAAAGAAGAAAACGACAAAAACACTTCAGTTATAGTTTTAGGCTATCAACTAGCCATCGATTTGTTTCCTAAATCTAGTGCTGTTGGTCGAAAAGTTATCGTCAAAGGTAAAACTCTAAAAGTTATCGGCGTCAGCGACAAAAAGGGTGCTTCCTTTGGTGGTCCAAGTTTTGACAAACAAGCTTACATTCCACTAAATATTGCCTTTGAATTATCCGGTAAAAACGATATCCATAGTATTATTATTAAAGCCCAAAACAAAGATCTAATTGAACCCCTCAAAAAGCAAATTACCAATATCCTTCTGGAAAAATACGATAAAGATGCTTTTTCTGTTTTCGATAGTTCCCAACTTTTAAATTCTATCAACTCCATTATTGGTATGTTAACTATCGGTTTAACCGGTATTGCCGCTATTTCTTTAGTTGTCGGCGGTATTGGAATTATGAATATTATGCTGGTGTCCGTCACCGAACGGACTCGAGAAATTGGTCTTCGTAAAGCTATTGGTGCCTACCCTCGAGCTATTTTAATCCAATTTTTAATCGAGGCTGTCATTTTATCTTGTATCGGTGGAGCCACCGGAGTTCTTTTAGGCTATTTAGGAACATTGGCCATCAAACCATTTTTTCCGGCTCAAGTTACCACTTCATCTGTCATTTTAGCCTTTGGTGTCTCTTCACTAGTTGGTATTATTTTTGGTGTCGCCCCCGCCCGCAAAGCCTCAAAACTTTCACCTATCGAAGCCCTCCGATACGAATAATATATTTCTCAAAAATATTGTAATATTAACTATGGGAGAAATTGGAGAATCATATAAACCATCTTTAAAAGACAGAATTAATGGTTTATTTAAAGGAAAACCTACACAAGAAAAATCACTAGACCAAATTCTCGGAGAACTAGAAACTTTCAAACAACAACAAATAACGGAAGATAAAAAGCGAAGCGAAGTTTTACAAGCAGCAAAATTAATCCAAACCAATCAAACCCAAAAAGCTAAGAGTGCCCTCGATAATTATTATAATAATATGGGAATAAATAGTTCCCAAAAAAAATAATCATCATAATTAATCTGCTATTATTTATTAGTGAAACACGAACTTCGTTACCATCTTCTAGCTTCATTAGTTATTTTTGTTTTAGTCTCCATTTTTTTGGTCATAGGTAAGGTCGATTCAATTCAACTCTTGTATCTTTTTTTAGGTATTACCTTAGGTTCCTTTATTTTAGATATTGATCATTTTATTTTTTGGTTTTTTCTCAAACCAAATCTAGAAGAAAGTCGTTTAGCTCGTACCGCCATCCAAAATTATGATTTCAAAGCTATATATAGCTTGCTAAAAACCAGCCACCAAACTCACTATAATCTCATTTTTCACCACTATTTTTTTCAGGTTATTTTAGTTTTATTTTCCTTTTTCATTTTTACTCTAACCAAAAATCTTTTTATTACTAGTCTAGTAGTTTCCCTAAATTTACATTTATTAATTGATGAAATTATTGATTTTGTCTACACTCCAAAAACTCTCCAAAAATGGCTTTTTGCCCGAGAAAATTCCCAACTCCCGGTTAAATTTCTTGGTCGTTACATTTTGGTTTTCAGTTCTTTTCTACTTATTTTTATAATTCTCCTAATTGCTACCCAACTATGATGGTCTCCAGCCCTGAATTATTTTTAGAATCCAAAAAATATCTTGATGGTCACCAAAAAGATCTTGTCAACGATGTCGAAATTATTCTAAAACGTCTTCAAATCCAAGATGATATCAGCGATTTTTCTTTTTTAGTTTCTCCCATTGCCAAAGCTTATGAAGGTTTTTTAAAAGATTTTTTCCTTAAAATAGGAATTATTAATGATAATGATTATGCTAGTGACCGTTTTAGGGTCGGCAAAACCCTCAACCCATCACTCCGTTACAAGCGTTTCTCTGTCTATCAAAAACTGGCTGATTTCGATGAAAAAGGCGAAGAATTAGCCGAAACTCTTTGGGACGCTTGGAAATTTGGCCGTAATGAAATTTTCCACTATTTCCCCGATAGTTACAGAAGTCTTTCCAAAAATGAAGCCGAAGATCGTATCAATCTTTTACTCCGAGCTATTATAAAAACCGGTATTTTCTTAGATCAAAATCAAAAAATTTAAATTTTTAGTGTACAATTAAAAACATATGACAAAAGTTGTACTTGATCAAAACAAATGCATTGGTTGTAATACTTGCCCTCTTTTAGATCCCGAAGTTTTCGAAATGGATACCTCTACTTACAAAGCTAAAATTAAAAAACAACCTGATACTATTTCTGACGCCACCCAAAGTGCTATTAGTTCCTGTCCTGTTGGAGCCATCTCCACCTCTGAAGAATAAATAAATAATTAAAAATTAATTTCATATGAAAAAAACAAAAAAAATAAAATCTCTTGAAAAAAAGATTGCTGAAACAATCACCACCAAAAAGAATCTTCCTTTGGTCCAGATTCCGTTAATTGGTGTTATTGTTTTTTGTTTACTTTTGGCCGCCACTTCGTTTACTGCTGGATATAGTTTCCTCCAACTCAAAGGCGGTGTCTCTAATAAAACCGCTGTCAAAGCCAGTGCCACATTAGAACCCAAAAAATCCGACAAACCGGAACTTCAATTTTACGTTATGAGTTTTTGTCCATACGGCAACCAAATCGAAGAGGCTATAAAACCTGTTTTCGATTTACTGGGCAACTCTGTTTCTCTTAAACCTCAATATATTTTTGAAAAAATTAGCGATCTAAAAAAACAATGTCAACAATATGATGCTAGTAATTGTGCTAATTACATTAAGGCTGGCTATTTTCCTAGCGACTCTGAATGTAAATCCCAACTAGCCAATTATAGTAAAGATTGTTACGATGAGAAAAATTACCTCAAAATCGGCAATACTTATTATAGTTCTTTACATGGACGAGTTGAAGCTAACCAAAATGTTCGCGAAATCTGCGCCTACAATATGAACGACGATAAAACCAATTGGTGGAAATTTATTGAAAACATTAATACCGCCTGTACTGCCGAAGACGCTGATACTTGTTGGGAAGAACAAGCTAAAAAAGCTGGTCTTGACACCAACAAGATTACTGAATGTTTCAACACTCAAGCTGCTGACTTAATCGAAAAAGAAATTGCTTTAACTACTCAATATCAAGTTCAAGGCTCTCCAACCCTTATGCTTGATGGCGCTGAATTCCCTCCAAAAGACGCTTCTACTGCTGATGGTAAGGGTGGTTTAAAAATCGGTAAAAAAGTTTTCGCTGAAAGCCAGTACCGCAGTGCTGACTTCTTAAAAGAATCTCTCTGTGCTTCTTTTAATAAAGCACCAAAAACTTGCAAACAAGTTTTGAAATCCGCCACTACTGACGAAGCTGCCAACGCTGGTGGTGATGCTACCGCCAATGCCGCTCCTCAAGGTAGCTGTAACTAAAAGTTTTAATTAAAACCTTCAACCCCGCTTCGGCGGGGTTTTTGTTTGGTAAAATAGGATATAAATATGAAACTAAATTCTCACCAAATCCGCGCTTCCAAAGTAGGGGAGTCACAAAAACTTCAAAAAGAAATCAACCGTAATCCCATTGTTTTAGTTTTAGATAATGTTTTAGATACCTATAACATCGGTTCATTTTTTCGTTTAGCCGACGCTCTTGGTGCCGAAAAAATTTATCTTTGTGGACCAGTTGTTACTCCACCTAACATTAAAATTCACCGAGCTTCTATTGGTACTTGGAAATGGATCCCTTGGGAACAATTCGATTCCACCATCGACTGTCTTAAAAAATTAAAAACCGATGGTTATCAAATAGCTGCTTGTGAACAAGACAAAACCAGCGTTAATTATTTAAAAGCCAAATATCAATCGAAGGTTGCTGTTATTGCTGGCAGTGAAAGCTATGGTATCTCCAAGGAAGTTTTAAAAATGGTCGACCAAATAATTGAAATTCCTATGTATGGCATAAATATCTCTCTTAATGTTTTAGTTGCTACTTCAATAATTTCCTTCGATATTCTCTCAAAAATATTACCCAAAGATAGGTAATATTTTCTAAGGTTTTTCTTCAGTTTTTGAGTTAAATTTTTATCAAAATTTAACCTATCTTTCCACATTTTTTGCTTATTGTAAAGCTATTTCAGCTTTGTTAGAATGAATCTGTTTTAATAAAAACAATTTTTAACTAATTTTAAGCAAAAATGGCAGCACAAGAAAATTACACCGGTCAACAAATAGTTGTTTTAGAAGGTCTCGAACCAGTCAGAAAACGCCCCGCCATGTATATCGGTTCTACTGACACTAGGGGATTACACCACTGTTTAACCGAAATTATCGACAACTGTATAGATGAAGCTTTGGCTGGATACGCCAAAAATGTTTGGGTTATTATTCATCAGGACAATTCTGCTACTATCGCCGATGATGGTCGAGGTATTCCCATCGACATTATGCCCAAATACGGCAAACCAGCCATTGAAGTTATTATGACCACTCTTCATTCTGGTGGCAAATTTGAAGGTGCTGCTTATAAAGTCTCTGGTGGTCTTCACGGTGTCGGTGCTGCTTGTGTCAACGCTCTCTCTAATCTTTACCAAATTGAAGTTCGCCGTGATAATAAAATTAATTTCATTGAATTTTCCCGAGGTGCCTTAAAAACTAAACTTACCCAAATTCCTGAAAGTAAAATTGACCGTATTAATAAACTTATTCCCAAAACCACTACTGGTACCACTGTTACTTTTTATCCAGATCCAGAAATTTTTAAGGAAACTCAAGAATTTGATGATAAAGTTATTATCAAATCTCTCAAAGATCGTGCCTATCTTACCAGTAAAATATATTTCCATTTTTACGACGAAAGAAAAAATACTCAACATCATTATTATTTTGAAGGTGGTATTCTATCCCTACTCCGTGAATTAAATAAAAACAAAGTTGTTGTTCATGAACCAATTCTCCTCAAGAGAGAAGAGGAAGGGGTTAATGTCGAAGTTGCGATTCAATACAACGACACTTTTCAAGAAAATACTCCATCATTTGTCAACATTATCAACACCCACGAAGGTGGTACTCATTTAACCGGTTTCAAAACCGGTTTAACCAAAGTCATCAAAGATTACGCCGCCAAAAAAGAAATGATGAAATCCAAAGATGACGTCATTACTGGTGACGATGTCCGTGAGGGTTTAACTGCGGTTGTTTCCATAAAAATGGGTTCAAAAGATCTTCAGTTCGAAGGTCAAACTAAGGGTAAATTAGGTAACAGTGAAGTTCAACCAATTGTTAATAAAGTTGTTAAAGAAGAGCTTGAAGTTTATTTTGAAGAACACCCTGATGTTGCTAAGGCTATAGTTGGTAAATCAATCTTAGCTATCCAAATTCGTAAAGCTGCTCGTGCTGCCAAAGACGCTATTATGCGTAAAGGCGCTTTTGAATCCCTTGGTCTTCCCGGAAAATTAGCTGACTGTCAGTCAAAAAATCCTGAAGAATCAGAAATTTATATCGTCGAGGGAGATTCTGCAGGTGGTTCAGCCAAACAAGGTCGAGACCGTAAATTCCAAGCCATTTTACCGCTTTGGGGTAAAGCTCTTAATACCGAAGGTATGCGACTTGATAAAATTGTTGGTTCCGACAAACTAAAAGATTTGATTATTGCCTTAGGAATGGGAATAGGGGAGACAATGAACTTAGAAAAACTCCGTTATCACCGTATCATCTTGATGTCCGATGCTGATGTTGACGGTGCCCACATCGCCACCCTCTTATTAACTTTTATGTTCCGTCATTTGCCTAATTTAGTTGAGAGTGGTTATGTTTACATTGCTATGCCCCCACTTTTCAAGATCAAACAAGGCAAATTTGTTGAATATGCTTATACCGAAGAAGAAAAAGAAGCCTCCCTTAAAAAGATTGACACCTCGAAATCATTTGATGTTCAACGTTATAAAGGTTTAGGTGAAATGAATCCTCAACAACTTTGGGAAACCACTATGAATCCTGAAACTAGAATTCTTAAACGTATTACTATTGCAGATGCCGCCAAAGCTGATGAAACTTTCCGGATTTTAATGAGCGAAGATGTCCCGCCTCGCAAAAAGTTTATCCAAACTCACGCTCACTTAGCCAATCTCGATATTTAATTTTAAACATATCAAATTAATAAACTAAACCTAATATGGCAGACACAAATAACACCAATATCATTCATATTAAAGAAAATAATACCGGTCGAATTCTTCCTGTTGATATCGTTCCTGAAATGGAGAAGTCGTATCTAGACTACTCCATGTCAGTTATCGTTTCTAGGGCCCTTCCGGATGTTAGAGACGGTCTTAAACCAGTCCACCGACGCATCATATATGCTATGAACCAACTTGGTTTATCGGTCACTGGTAAAAATGTTAAATCCGCCGCTGTTGTTGGTGATGTTATGAAATCCTACCATCCCCACGGAGACAGTTCTATCTACGGTGCCTTAGTTCGTATGGCTCAGGATTTTTCAATGCGTTATCTTTTAGTCCAAGGACAGGGTAATTTTGGATCAATTGACGGCGACCCTCCAGCCGCTATGCGTTACACCGAAGTCAAAATGGCCAAGATGACTCCGGAAATGGTATCTGATATCAACAAAGAAACAGTTGAAATGGTCGATAATTATGATGCCTCAACCAAAGAACCATCTGTTTTGCCAGTTCGTATACCTAATCTTTTGCTCAATGGTGCCGATGGTATTGCTGTCGGTATGGCCACCCGCATTCCACCCCACAACTTAAAAGAAATTTGTAGTGCCATTGATATTGTTTTAGACAAATGCCATTTAGAAAAAATCGAATCGGAAATCGAAATTAACAATATTCTTGCTCCACCAAAAAATACTCAAGAAATGGTGCTTCGTCCAGTTTATGAACTCGAAAAACAAAAATTCAATTTTGAAACTAATGCTACTATCGAAGATCTAACCAAGGTTGTCCAAGGACCAGACTTTCCAACTTATGGCGAAATTTACGGTAAAACCGGAATTCTAGAAATGTATAATACTGGTCGAGGTAAATTTGCTGTCCGAGGTAAAACCAGTATTGAAGAAACTAAATTGGGCAAAATTAGAATCATTATCACCGAACTTCCTTACCAAGTTAATAAAGCCGAATTTGTCAAAAAAATTGCTGATCTTGTTCGCGATAAAAAAATTATTGGTATTTCTGATCTTCGTGATGAATCTGATCGACACGGTATTCGGGTTGTAGTTGAAATCAAGAAAAACGGTAAACCAAAATCTATTTTAAACAAACTCTTTAAATATACTGCTCTTCAATCTTCATATTCTGCCAATATGTTGGCCTTGGTTAATGGTGTTCCTCAAACCCTTAACTTACGCCAAATGTTACTTCTTTTTATTCGTCACCGAGAAACCATTGTCCGTCGTCGAACTCTTTTTGATCTCAAAGCCGCTTGTATGCGAGCTCATATTCTCGAGGGTCTCAAAAAAGCTCTTGATTTTATTGATGAAGTTATCAAAACTATCCGGGGTACCAAACCAGATGAAGACGCTAAAACCAGACTTATGGATAAATTTGGTTTTACTGATCTTCAAGCTCAAGCCATTTTGGATATGCAACTCAAAAAACTCTCCGGTCTCGAACGCCAAAAACTTGACGACGAATACGCTCAAGTTCAAGAAATTATTACTCAACTAACCAGCATTGTCACTATTCCTGAAAAAATGATTGGTGTTCTTAAAAGTGAAAACAACGAAATCTCCGAAAAATACGGTGATACCCGTCGGACTAAAATATACGTTAGAGGATTGGAAGAATTTAGTGAAGAAGATTTAGTTCCCAACGAATCAGTTTTAGTCGCCCTTACCAAAACCGGTTATATTAAACGAGTTCCTAAAGAAACTTATCACACCCAAAAACGTGGCGGTATTGGAGTTGTTGGTATGGCTACCAAACAAGAAGACGAAATCGAATGTATGCTTTCGGTTGATACTCACGATGAATTATTATTCTTTACTAACCGCGGCCGAGTTTTCAAAACCAAAGTTTGGGATATTCAGGAAGGTACCCGACAAGCCAAAGGTCAAGCCGTCATTAACTTAATTAACATTCTTCAAGGCGAATCTGTTCACACTGTTCTTCCTATCGCCAAAAATAGCGGCTGTAAATACATTTTATTGGCCACCAAAAAAGGTGTCATCAAAAAAACTTCCATTGATAAATTCAAGAATATTCGTCAAAGCGGTCTAGCGGCTATCAAACTCGATACTGGCGATCAACTAGCCTGGGCCAAACTTACCGATGGTAACAATCAAATATTTTTAGTTACTGAAAATGGCAAATGTATTCGCTTTAACGAAAATGATACCCGTCCTATGGGTCGTCATACCCGCGGTGTTCGGGGTATTTTACTTAAAGGTGAAGACGTTCTAGTCGGTATGGATATTATTCCGCAGTCAGTCGAAAAAACTACCGCCAAAACCAAAGAAAAGTTGTTCCGCCACCTATTAGTCGTCACCGAAAACGGCGTTGGCAAACGCAGTGATGTCTACCTTTATCCACTCCAAAAACGTGGTGGTATTGGAGTTAAAGTTGCTAATTTAACTTCAAAGACTGGCAATATTGCCGCTGCTCAAGTCGTTTCTGAAATTCACGATCAGGTAATTTTAGTTTCCAAAAAAGCCGTTACTATTAAATTACCTCTCAAAAATATTCCTACTCTTAGTCGCAACACTAAAGGGGTTATTTTAATGAGATTTAAGTCAACTGATGACAAACTAACCGCTATGACAGTTTTGGAAAAAGGTGAGATCGAAGAAACCCAGACCGAAAAACCGACTGAAACAAAAACAAATCAGGCCTAAATATTAATCTGCAAATCATTTAAGGCTCCAATTTAAAAATTGGAGCCTTAAAAATTCAAACCTAAATTATTTGAAAATTAAAATGTACAGATTTATTAGATATTATAGGAAATACATCTTTGATAAGTATCAATTAGCAGAGTAGGGAAGTAGTTGCTAACAAATCATCAATTTTTAGTTTAACCCTAATTTAGGGTAAAAACTATTTGTCAAGCCTACACAAAACCTATTCCAACATTTTTTTATACAAATCAAGGTAAAACCACGCTACTATAGGATCATTATTAAAAATAAATAATAGGGGAGTCGTCTAGAAATATTTTAACTAAACTAGTTGTTTCCTATATGAAATTTTTCATGGACTTCTCGAAGTCTAGCATCAGTCACATGAGTATAAATTTGAGTTGTGGCAATATTTTTATGACCCAGCAATTCTTGGACAGATCGCAGATCAGCACCTCGTTGCAATAAATCTGTTGCCATCGAATGTCTTAAAGTATGAGGCGTTGCTGCCACTGGTAAATTTGCCTGACGCACATATTTTTTTACCAAACGTTGAACCGATCTGGCTGTCAGTCTAGTTTCTTCATCCAACAACCCAATTTCTTCTTTTGGTCGCAAGTCTCTTATAAACAACGGTTTATAATGATCCATTCTACTTTTTAAATACTTATCTATCCACTCGGCCGCATGTTTGGTAATAAATACCACCCTTAACCGACCACCCTTACCAATCACTCCAAACTCACGGGTATTTAAATTTATCTGTTCCCTATTCAGGGAAACCAATTCTGATACCCGCAATCCAGTCGAAAATAACAATTCCAAAATTGATCTATCCCTCAATCCATTTTTTGCTGAATTTAATGGCTGATTTAATAATCTGGTCATTTGTTCTTCAGATAAAAATTTTAAAGAGTGATCTTTCACTTTCGGCACATCCAATTTTTCCGGTTGAAGCACCTCCATATCATTTTTTACTAACCATTTCAAAAACGACCTTAAAGAGATT
Source organism: Candidatus Shapirobacteria bacterium (assembly GCA_018500045.2). Lineage (GTDB taxonomy): Bacteria > Patescibacteriota > Microgenomatia > UBA12405 > UBA12405 > WARW01. The sequence continues at coordinate 12,876 of JAHBAQ020000008.1, forward strand.
ACGTAATACCCTTGAGTTACTAACTTCATCTCTCCTTTAGTCCCTTTCTGTCTTGATAGATATAATCTGAATTCTCTTATATTTTCTGCCGTCAAATCATCAACTGTCGGATTTTCAATTTTCTTATTAGTTGTTAAAAAATCAATTAAAACTCCTAAGTAATGTTCATAATTCCGGATTGTCAGTTTTGAACAGTTCCTTTCAATTTCCAAATGTTCCAAAAAATGTCTTTCTAATGTCGCTAAATCTTTTTCCATAAATCATCTTACCATTTTTAGATTTAAAATTGATTTTCGATGATTAAGAATCCACCATCTATCGTCTAAATACGTTCTAGGGGCTCTGGTGACGTCTTAGGTTCAAAATGCCTGTTTTTAGGCACAATCTCTATTTTTATCTGTTCGACTACCCTGCTTTAACTAGGCTGGGGGAGTCGAACAAGGGTAAGGGGAGTCAAGACAAAATTTTCTAACCTAAAAACTAAAAAAATCCCAGATCAGACCAGCCGGAGAATAAACCCATTTTTTAGATCCTGAATTAAATCCAGAAATTCCCCAAAAAGAGAAATAAAAGGAAAAATAAATATTTCTAACTTTTTCAAAAACCACCCCTCCCCTCGCTTCAGAATTTTAATAGAGTCGCAAAAGATACATTGTGCGACATACTATTTTAAGCTCACCCACCAGAGGGAGATAGCACTCAATTATTTATAGTGTCAGTAACTTTATTTCTCTTTATTTATTCTTTTATTTCTATTAATTCTTTACTATTTCGACCCCTATTCCTCCCTTCTGGCCCCTCCCTAGGAAGTACACTTTGATATAGTTACCAAACCTAAACTTATCCACAGAGACTATATCACACTATATCATTTCTCTACCCGTGAAAATTATAGGATATATCGTGAAAAATATTATAGGCTGTATATTATAGGACACTTCCCTACTTCACCCTCACCCATCAAAAAATTTTTCTCCATATAACTCTTATTTTGAACCTAAATTACTCTCTTACCAAACCAAAAACTTGTTTATATATCTGAAAAAATGACAGGCTGACTAACTGACAGGCTCAAAAATTTCCCTTATCTCCCCTCTTTCTAACCTAAAAACATCAATTTATCCCTAAAATACCGTAATAAATCTTAATTATTTTATAAACCCACCAACTTGTATATCCCAAAGCTGCTTATAGATACCCTTGTCTTTCTTAATCAGTTGAGAATGACTTCCATCTTCGATAATCTTACCCTTATCCAGTACCACGATTCGATCAACTTTTTTGATTGTTGATAACCTATGGGCGATCACAATTACCGTTTTATCTTTAGTTAAATTTGCCAGAGCCTCTTGGATATATTTTTCCGATTCTGAATCTAAACTAGAAGTTGCTTCATCCAAAATTAAAATCGGCGAGTTTCTCAAAATTGCTCTGGCAATCGCCACCCGCTGTCTTTCCCCTCCGGAGAGTTTAATTCCTCGTTCACCCACAAAAGTTTTATAACCCTTTGATAGTTTCGAGATAAATTCGTCACAATAAGCCAATTTTGAGGCCTCAATTACCTCCTTATCACTAGCATTAAATCGACCATAACGAATATTTTCCATTAAACTTCTATGAAATAAAATCGGATCTTGAGGCACTAAACTAATTTGGCTTCTCAAACTTTCTTGTGTTACTTTAGCAATATCTTGGCCATCAATTAATATTTTCCCTTTTTGAATATCATGAAGTCTCAGTATTAATTTCATCAAAGTCGATTTACCTGAACCAGATAACCCGACCAAAGCCACTGTCTGACCAGCGTTAACCGTCAAATTAAAATTAGTAATTACTTTATCACCATCTTCATATCCAAAATCAACCTTATCAAATTTTATTTCACCTGATTTTACTTCTAAAGTACAGGCTTCCAGGTCATCTTTTATTTCGTGTGGCGTATTTAAAATCAGTGTCATTTCTTCAGCCTCAGCCAAGTGTTCATAAATTCTAGTTATTACCCGGCCAAAATCCCAGACCATCATCACCACTTCAATAATATACGACTGAATTAAAACAAAGTCACCTACGGTCAAAATTTCTCTTTGCCACAATCTAATAGCAAAATAAAAAATCCCAATCTCCAATACCACTAACAAAAATGATTGCAAAGCATAAAATTTAGCACTTAAATCCCAACTAAACAACCGAATTTTATGTAACTTATCAACCAAATCAGCATACCCCCAAGATTCTTTTTCATAACCGTTAAACAATTTTATGTTTGTATTGTTAGTTACCGTATCTGCCAAAAAACTACTAGTAGTTGTCTCCGCCTCACTTCGCTGGATGTCGTATTTAATTTTATATTTTGTAAAACCCCAATTGATTACCATAAACATTAAAGTCCACAATAACATCCCCAAACCCAAAAATATATTTACCTTAGCCAACACTAATGTAATTATTAAAACCTTTACTGTTGATGGCAACAATTCGTAAAAAAGCTGATCTGCCAAAACCTCAAATGAAGATACGAAACTTTTAGTTTTTTTAACCACTGACCCAGTAAAATTATTGGAAAAATAAGCATAAGAGTGTCGATGTAAATACTCAAAACATCTTTTAGATAAATCACCCATACTAATCGACTCAAAAAAGTTAGTCGCAAAACCACCAACCCGCCACAACAACCATCTAGTAAAACTCAAACCAGCAATTACTACTAGAATCGACAATAAACTCTTGACTATTACTTCTCTAGCCTGTCCACTGGATAATTCGTTAAAAAAATATTTAAAATAAACCGGTGTAATTGAATCCACTACATTAGCTATCGCTATCGAAAAAACTGTCAGCCATAAAGAAATTTTATGACTACGCGCTGTTTGCCAATAAAACCGGAGAGTTTTCCTGGTGTTATCCTTCATTTTGTAACTTTCATTATAACCTATTCCTCACCTTTTTTTTGATATAATTACTTCCATGAGTCCAACTATTGAAAACATCTATCGTTTAGCCAAATCCCAACCCAAAAAAATTATCTTGGCCGAAAGTCAGGATAGTCGTATTCAAGATGCAACTAAAATCATTACTCAACAGAACCTCGCTGAAATTATCCTAATTAGTCCAGACTATATTTCCCAAAATAACGATCTCTATCAGAAACTCTCCCAAGAATATTTCCTCCTCAGACAAGCCAAAGGGATGACCCTCGAAGAATCACAAAAAATTTTATTAAATCCATTATTTTTCGGTACAATGATGGTTAAATTAGGTTTAGCCGACGGTATGGTTGCTGGTGCCAATAGTACCACCCAAGAAACATTCAGACCGGCACTTCAAATTATAAAAACCAAACCAGGCCAAAATATCGTCTCTAGTTTCTTTATTATCGAATCTCCAAATAAAAACTTTGGCAGTAACGGTGTTTTTATTTTTTCCGACTGCGGTCTTAATCTTAATCCCAATGCTCAAGAACTAGCTCAAATTGCCATCCAATCAGCTCATTCTTTTAAACAACTAATAGGTGATGAACCAAAAATAGCTATGCTTTCCTACTCTACCAACGGTAGTGGCTCTGGTGAATCAGTTGATAAAGTTAAACAAGCTACTCAAATAGTTCAAAACTTAGAACCAAATTTAATAATCGAAGGTGAAGTCCAAATCGATGCCGCCTTAGTTCCTGAAATCTCTCTCAAAAAAAATCCGAAAAGTAAAATTAAAGGTAAGTCAAATATTTTAATCTTTCCTAATCTTGACTCTGGAAATATTGGTTACAAGCTTGTCGAACGACTTGGACTCGCCAAAGCCTTTGGTCCTATCACTCAAGGAATCGCCAAACCCATAAACGATCTCTCCCGTGGTTGTAGTGTTGAGGATATTGTTACTACCGTTGCTATTACCAGTGTCCAATCGCAAATCTAACGCCAACTAGTTGTCATTATTATCCCTAAAATAATGGCCACAGCAATCCAAGAAAAAACCACCGAACTTCTCTTAAATAATCTATCCCGCAGATCTAATTGAATTAATCCGGACATTACATAAACCGCTGCTACTAAATATATTGACCCTTTAAATATCCCCACTGGCCAAAAAGACATAGCTAATCCAAACTGAGAAATTAAAAACGCTGGGGCCAACACATAAGTCCAAAAACTTTTCTCCTTACCATCATCCGGCAATTCAATAGTTACACTATAAAACAAATACATAAAAACTACCAAGGAAATAATAAAAACAAAAATTGCATTCAACCAATAAATTACTTTAAAAGAAAACAAACTATCAAACAAGAAAAATGTTGTTAAGAGCAACAAAACCAAACCAACAGTATAAGCCGCCCGATAAAGCGGTGGCGTTCTATATCCTATAGAGACCAAAAAAACATTTTCCACCAAAAATACCACATAACAAACTATGCCAAAAAACAAACTTGTCAATAAAACGGTTAAAAAATTGGACGGTAATAAAGCCGAAAATAGACCAAATCCCACAAAAAACCCCACCGGCAAAACTACTGACATCAATCTTATATACAAACTCTCATTAAAAATAATCCCCAATCCAAACCAAAAACAAAAAGCCGTTAACACCGCTCCTACTAATAAGCCATAATAATGAGACGAATACGGCAAACTAATAAAAAAATAAAAACCAATTGATGCAACTACTGAAGAAATTAAATACTTAACCCGTTTCGGCATAGCCTAATTATAATCAAAACCGCAAAAAACACCAAGAACATCATCATTCGACTCCAATTCATCGACAAAATCCAATATCTTCTCTACTTGATCTTCGTTTGCTAAAATTACCGGATTTTTAGCTCGATAAACAGATTCTGATCTGATCACTTTAAACCCGGATTCTTCAACTTTTTTTACAAAATCATTTAACAATGATGTTTCTATTATCACAATCTTTTCATCAAAATCCATTGCCCCTAAATCAATTAATTCTAGTTGATTTTCTTCTGTCATATTTTCCAACTCTACTTCCCCTACTCTGTCAAACTGGTACATCACCGAATTTGATTCACCCAAAGCTCCCTCATAATTTTTAAAAATCAATTTTATTTCTCCTAAAATTCTGTTTTTATTGTCAGTTTCCGCCTCGATAATCACCGGTACCCCAAATGGACCGTAACCTTCCAACACTACACTCACTAAATTTGCCTTTCTTTCTTCAAACCTATCCAACAACCTTTGGATATTTTCTTTTGGCATATTCACCTCTCTGGCTTTATCAATAGCTACCTTTAAAGCCCCGTTTACTTCAGGATTAGTACTACCACCACCCAATCTAATAGCTGTCAAAATGTTTTTAGAAATTTTTGTAAAAGCCTCACTCCGTTTTTTATCTTGAGCCCCCTTTCGGTTTTTTATATTTGCCCATTTAGAATGTCCCGACATAATTCTGATTTAAAATTAAAAATTATTTTTTATATGTAGGGTATTTTATCACTTCGGAAAAATTTTTCCCCAAATAAATTTCTATTTCTCCCTCATTTATTGACGAATCTTGACTATAATCACAGTCAAACATACCCTTGATAACCCTCCAGGAAAAAGTTTTATCAACTCCATTGCCATACAAAACCTTACAATTATCTAATCCCTCTCCGTCTGTTAAAGATATAACAGTAAAACCCGACCTTTCCAATTGTTTTGTCACGAAACCACCCAAACCATCAACACTACTAGAATTAACCACTGACAATTTTATATCATCGTTAACTACCTTGGTCTCAGAAAAATCTCTCAGCATTATTTTGTCCAAAAAAGCTTCACTTTTATCAATGTCTTTTTCTATTTTTTCATTCTTTCTTATCAAATTATTATTTCTAAAAAGTTGCCACCAAAATTTTTGTTGCCAATCACCGGTTTTATTTAAAACCACCGTTTTATCTGCTACAAAACCAAAATTAAAAAACAAAACATCCTTAATCAAATTAACTTTTTTTTCCTGCATTAAAACTTTTTTTATTACCTGATTTCTATACCAACCCATACCACCAGGAATCCACACCTGTGCCTCGTCTGATAATGATAAATAATTAATCATTTGTCTTTCTTTTGATATTGACACCATTGCTACACCATCATCAGCTAAAATCCCAATCTTATAATCACTTCCATTGTCACCTTTTTTCTTAAAACCGGAAATTAAAATTACTACTAAAAAAAATCCAATTAAAACCAGAGCCAAAATAATTTTAAATTTATTCCTCTTCATAAAGTTCCAGATGCTCTTTTAAATCATCTGCTAAACCAATCTCAAAATCTTTTTCTTTACCAAAAACCGGATCTTTAATTTTTAAGTAAAATGCCTGCAAAAAAGGCCTAAATAAAATATTTGCCTCACCACCATACAATTTATCCCCTACTAATGGCCATTTTAAATAGCTCAAATGAACTCGAATCTGATGAGTTCTTCCCGTTTTTAAATTTATCTCCAATAAGCTGTACTTTTTGCCATTTCTTTTATATTTTTTTATCAATTTAAATTCAGTCAAAGCCTCTTTACCGTCAACTGTCACTCCAAATTTACCAAATCCATACTTCGACCTCCCTATTGGCCAATTTATACTGCCATCTATCACCGCTTCACCACCCACCAAACCTGTCTCTTATACACATCT
>JAHBAQ020000011.1 GCA_018500045.2 Candidatus Shapirobacteria bacterium
CAGCGTCAGATGTGTATAAGAGACAGCCCTTAAAAAGGGAGGTAATAAAAATTTTAAAACAAGTTATTTACTGGTAGAATTTAGTGATGGAACAGCATCCAATTCCTCAGCAGATATCATCCTACGAATTTAAATTAGTGGGAGAAATGACGTTGAAACAGTTTTTGAAGGCAGCGGCAGGAATCATTTTGGCAATTTTAATCAATTCAACAAAATTACTGGTTTTAGTAAAATGGCCGTTAATGCTAATTTCGGCCGGGGTGGGTTTACTATTGGCATTTGTGCCTTTTGAAGACAGACCACTGGAAACATGGATAACGGCATTTATTAAATCTATTTATTCACCAACTATTTATACTTACAAAAAAAGGAATGAAAATAATTGGCTGGACCTGGATTTAACTAAAACTGATAAACAAAGTAATGATGATGCTGATAGTCCGGTAAAAAATGAAAATTTATTTGTAGTGGATAAAGATACTAAAAATGGCTCTGAATCTTTCTTGTTAAAAGAAAAAAATAGATTTACTCACGATGTAGCCTTAGCGAGGCAGAAATTAAGTGAGGATTTGATAAAAGAGGTGGAGGAAGAAAATGAAAGAAAAGGAAAGCTATTAATTGGCAACAACATTGACGGGTTGATTAAGAATGATGTGATTGAGATTAAAAAGGAAAAAGATATTGAAACTGATTCGGTAAGCGACTGGAGAGATAAAAAGATTGATCTCAATTTGAAGAGAGAAAAATTAGAGGCAACCGGTGAAGCGGTTTTTGGGACAATCCCGATGCCGGATAGGCCAGATATAGCAAATATGGTAGTAGGTATGGCAACAAGCTCTGAAGGTAAAATTGTAGACGGGGTGATTATTGAAATACAAGATGAACATGGAGTACCAACTAGGGTGATTAAAACAAATTCCTTGGGTCAATTTAAAATATCGACTCCTTTAGCCAACGGGAGATATTTAATAATCGCAGAAAAAGAGGGATATATTTTTGATAGAGTTAATATAGATTTAACTGGTAAAATAATTGATCCAATTAGAATAATTGCTCATAAATAGTCTATTATTAAACTATGGCAAATGATCCGTTAAAAATCGCTATTAAAGGAACAACTCAAGACCATCTACCAATTGAAGATATTGTTGATGGGGTTGTAATTTTAAAGGACGGATCGGCATCGATGGTAATGCAGATATCTTCGGTTAATTTTGATTTATTGTCAGAAAAAGAACAGTCGGCTTTGGTTTCAGCTTATGGTGGAATTTTAAATTCGCTGAATTTTCCGATTCAATTGGTAATCAAGTCAAGTACAAAGGATGTTGGATCTTATTTAAAAAATTTAGTAGAGGCTGAAAATAAACAAACAAATAAATTACTTAAAGAAAGAATTAAGAATTATCGAAAATTTATTGAAGATACAGTTAAAAAGAATGATGTTTTATCGAAATCTTTTTTTGCGGTGGTACGATTTTCTTCTTTGGAATTGGGCATTAAGAATGCGGGAAAACAAACTATAATTGGTTTGTTAAAAAAGAACAGCGAGACAGGGTTACCTTATCCGAAGGAATATATTTTAGAAAAGGCGAGAGCAAGTTTGGAACCAAAAAGAGATCATTTAATAAGATTATTTTCGAGATTGGGGTTAGAGATTAGACAGTTAACCAATAAGGAAATGATTGAATTGTTTTACAGAATATATAACGAAGAGGTGGCAACTAATCAAAAACTACAAACAGTTAATTACAGCAGTCCTTTGGTGACTACAAATAAATAAAATGAAAATATTAGACAAATTAATTAAAAACAATAAACCGGTGGAGGTTAAACCAGCACAACAGTCTAACGAAGAGAAGAAGGTATTTACGGAAGGTTTGGTGTCAACCAAAGATATAATTTCTCCAGCTTCACTGGAGGTTGATTTTAACCATCTGAGAATTGGTGAAAAATATTACCGGACATTGTTTGTGGCATCGTATCCTAGATTTGTGGGGATTAATTGGTTATCGTCTTTGATTAATTTTGACGCAACGTTGAGTATTTCAATGTATATTTACCCGACTGATGGTAAAGCAATTTTGGATGATTTGAGGAGAAAAATTACTGAAATGGAGGCCGAAATCAGTACAGACATTCAACGTGGTAGATTAGTTAATCCGGCAACACAGGCAAAACTTGAAGATGCTTTGAATCTACAAGCTGATTTAGTGAAAGGTGAAGAGAGATTCTTTCAATTTGGTTTATACATTACGATTGCAGCTGATTCATTGCAGGAACTGGATAAAATTAACAAGAACATTGAAGCATCGATGGGGTCTTTGTTATTGATAACTAAAAGAGTGACACTACAGATGGAAGACGGTTTTATAACCGGTTTACCTTTGAATAGTGACAGACTAAATGTGAATAGGAATATGGACACAACTTCCCTAGCGACAACTTTCCCTTTTGTATCGTCCGATCTTTCAGATGATAAAGGGATAATGTACGGAGTAAATATGCATAACGGATCATTGGTGATTTTCGATAGATTTTCAATGCCGAATTATAATTCAGTGGTTTTTGCAACGGCGGGTGCCGGTAAGTCTTATATGATTAAGCTTGAGGTGTTGCGATCGTTGATGATGGGAACAGAAATTATTGTAATTGATCCGGAAAACGAGTATCGTGATCTGGCGACAGCGGTGGGAGGTCAATATATTGCTTTTGGTTACGGAGAAGAGTCAAAAATAAATCCATTCGATTTGTCATTGGCGGAAGAAGAGGGTGAAAATGCTTTAAACAGTAAAATTTTATCGGTTCACAGATTGATGAAAATTATGCTGGGGAGTTTAGATCCAATGGAAGAGTCAATTTTGGACAGAGCAATGATGGAAGCATACAAAGCTAAAGGGATTACTCCTGACCCGACGACTCAAGATAGAGAGCCACCATTGATAGAGGATGTTTACAAAGCTTTGATTGGAATGGAAGATCAAAAGGCTCAAATGATAGCGGCTCGTTTAGAAAAGTATATTAAAGGATCGTTTGCGGGTATTTTTAATCAAAAGACAACAGTAAATTTGACCAATCAGTTTGTGGTTTTTGGGATAAAAAATTTAGAAGATACATTGAGACCGGTAGCAATGAATATTATTTTGGACTACATCTGGACAGTGGTTAAAAAAAGTTTAAAAAAGAGATTGTTGGTGGTGGATGAGGCGTGGTATTTGATGCAATATGAAGATTCGGCTGCATTTTTGAGGGGAATTGTTAAGAGAGGACGAAAGTATTATTTGGGAGTAACGACAATAACTCAGGATGTGGATGATTTTTTGAAAACTAATTACGGTAAAGAAATTGTGACTAATAGTTCGATACAAGTTCTACTGAAACAACATCCAGCGGCAATCGATCAGATAGGTGAAGTTTTTTATCTAAGTGAAGGAGAAAAACAATTATTATTGACGGCTGATAAAGGTCAGGGGATATTTTTTGCCGGTCAAAATCATGTGGCGATTGGAGTAATTGCTTCAGATGAGGAACATCAATTAATAACTTCAAATCCGGAGGAAGTTTTGAGAAAAAATAGAATTTTGGAAGAAAAAAATAAAACGGTTGATTTAAAAACAGCGACTAAGAGTGTGGTTGAAACTCCATTACCACCTAAACCAACTCCAACTCCAACTCCAACTCCAACTCCAACTCCAACTCCAACTCCAACTCCAACTCCAACTCCAAC